>CAKPAB010000016.1 GCA_934132805.1 uncultured Clostridia bacterium
ACGCTGAAATCTAAGTATTTCTATTAAATTCAAATTGTTTTATCACGCATACTGTCTACTTTGAAATCTACCTTCTGGTATATCATGTAAACATATTGCAATTGCAAGCCCAAGACCTAAACGCATTGATGCTTCAAAGCCTGAACCAATTGCTAATCCCTCCGGAAAGTTATGTATTGCTAACCCTATTGATACAATTATTCCTGTTTTTAATAAATCATTGCTTTCTATATATTTTTTTTGCTTTTTATTGAATTTTTTTTGTACTACTATATCACAAAATATCATTGATATTATTCCTATTAATACTCCAAACACAACTCCATATATATTGCTTATCCCTAGGGCTTCTGGTATTAGGTCAAAACATATTACTGCCATCATTAATCCTGATGCAAATGATAGTATAAAACTTAAAAATTTGTTTGAATTTTTTTTGATTATTATCCCTAGTATTCCTCCTAGTGTTGTTCCAAACGTTCCGAAAAATAAGCCTAATAGTGTGGTTTTTATTATATTCATATTTTCACCTCTATTAGAATTTATTATTATTAGTTATTTTTTATGCATTTTATAGATTTTATCTCGTTTTTTAGCTTTTGAATATCTGTATTATAGTCATCCAATAAATCTTTATTATCTACTTTGCCAATAATAATATAAAATATTTTTGTCAACATCATAAACACCTATTTCCCAACCTGTTGCTTCTTCTTTTGTGAAATTATGTTTTTTGTTTTCATCACTTGTTCTACATACTAATTCATAATGATAATATCCATTTTTTATTTCAAGCACTTCTTTATTGTATTCAAAATCATCTAATATACTATCGTCAAGTCTGTCTTTACTCCAATTTGAATTAGAGTCTAATTCTTTTACTATGTCCTGCCCATTTTCTTTTGAAAATTCATATACATAATAATCTAAGCCATCATATTGCATTCCTTCTCTTACACTATAAATTTCTCTTTTGATATAATTTTCAGTCTTTACACCTAAAATATTACTATAATTATTGTGTGTACCATAAATATAACTTTTTAAATAATATAACTTTTCATTTTTCAAATCAAATATTGCATAAATTCCTTTGTTATCATAATAATATAAGTTTTCTCTATCTAATTCTGTCCTTTCTTCACCTACCTCCTCATAAAATCTTTTCATCTCATATTCATAAAATTTGCTTTTGCTCCAATAACTACTTTCTTCCAATTTATTTCTAAATTTTTCATTTTCCCCAATTATATTTAATTTATATACTTTGTATTTCATTAAAGAATCTTCTTCATATACAGTATAATAATTTATATTGTATGATTTTAATTCTAGGTCTAATTTTTTATAATCTTCATCTACCTTAAATGTCAATTTTGATATAATTACGTAAAAAATCAAAAATACTGTAGCAGTTCCCCATAATATAAATACAAATTCTTTTAAATCTTTTTTTATCAATATGAACACCATCCTATAACATTAAAATTCTCCTTCTTTTGTTTCAAATTTTATTTTAACATCATATACTTTTATAACTCCATATTCACTCGAGGCTACTCCTAAGTTATTTAATGTTGTTGATAATATATCTTTCATTTTGCTGTTTTCTTCGTCTGCATATTCTCTTAACTCTTTGAAATCTGTAAAATCATAAGTATCTTTAATTTCAATTTCTAAATTCCATTTATTATTTTCGTCTTTTGTTCCTTTAACTAATAATGTCGCGTCGTGAAGAGCATAAAGTAAATCTGCATCATCAAATCTAATCAATGTATCCTCTCTTGAAGATTTTTCGTCGACAATAAATTCATTTTTTCCCTCTCCATATTTTTCTATTAATTGTTTTAGTTTCTTCTTAAATATTGGACTTTCAAGTAATGTTTTTTTTATTTTTTCATCCTCTATTACTAAATCACTTGACTCTTTTCCAAACACAGATAGTGAATTTGTCAGTAATTTAGCAGAAAGTGGCTTATTAGTAAATAGTCCACCTATAACAACAATTTGCCAAAACATATATTGCATTGAATAAAATACAGCATATGATATCGGATTGTTCTTCTTTGTTAAATCAAATATAAAACTTAAACTTTTTATATAACTATTAGCAACTTCTTCATCTATTTCTTTCCAATTTATATTTTGAAAATTTTTTATAATCTTTTCGAATTTCTGGTAATAATTAAATAATTTATATATGTCATTTAGTGTAAAAGTCATTAATTCAGTGGTATCTTTAGAAAAAGGCGTTATATTTTTTATACCCTTTAACATTTTTTCTTCTATATCTTTTAATGCATCAAAGTTCATATTCTTTAAATAATTTAGTGCTATATATTTTTGTGCTAAATCATATTTCTTAGTTTTACTTAGGAAATATTTATGATTTTTCCAAGCAACTTTAGTACATAAATATAATTCCTTATTCCATACAAATCTAGGTGGTTTATGGATTCCTAATTCTTCATAAATGTTATCAAGACATCCTCTTCCAAACATTACATATTTATAGTTATATGGTTTATTGCATAATAAACATCTTTTTTCTTCCATAACTATCTAATCCTCTCTTCTATTTTTAATAATTTTATTACCAATTTTATTTATATCATAATACTAAATAATTTTCCATAAACTTACAAACTTTTACGATTTTTTTAATTCTACATCAAACATTTGTTTTTGTCAATAGTTAAAAATAAATTTCAAAATTTTTTCAAACTCTTAGTTACAATTCACCTTCTGTTATTGTAACATATATTTTTTTATTTTTCTAAACATATTTGTATATTATTTAAAAGTATAATTATAAAAAATATAAGTATTCACCACATTCTACTATAGTTTACTTATGAAAATAATAAGCATACTTTGTTTACTTTTTATTCTTTTACCTTATAATAAAAATAATTGGAGGTGCAATAATTGGATAAAAAGGAAGAAGAAAAAAGAAGAATAGAAATTGCTCAATATTTAGGAGAAAATCTACTAAAATTCAGAAAAGAAAAAGGCTTTACTAGAGAAGAATTAGCTGAAAAAAGCAATTTATCAGCTAATTATATTTATGGATTAGAAATTGGTACTTATTTACCAGGATGCATAGCATTAATTGATTTGTCTAATGCTCTTGATATAACTATTTCACAATTATTAGCCAAATACTTACATAATGATAGAAAAGATATTATTGATAAAATATCAATACAGATTACAAAATTATCTGATACAGACATAGAATTAGTAATAAATATACTAGATTTTCTCGAAAATAAAAATTCAAAATAAAAATTCATAACTTTAATTCAAAAAACGCAAACTTATATTATGACAACTCTGAAAATCAAAGTTGTTTCACATTTATAAGCTTGCGTTTTTATTTATATTTTATTCTTCTTCACCTTTTAATTTTTCAGCTCTATCTGCTGCAATTAAATTATCAACCATTTCATCAATATCACCATTTAAGAAATTTTCCATTTGATAAATGCTCATGCCAATTCTATGGTCTGTAATTCTACCTTGTGGATAATTATAAGTTCTAATTTTTTCACTTCTATCACCTGATCCAACCTGAGATTTTCTTGCACTTGAAATTTCGCTATCTTGTTTTTGTTTTTCCATCTCATATAATTTAGTTCTAAGCATTCTCATTGCATTATCTCTATTTTGGAATTGAGATCTTTCAGTTTGACATTCTACTACAATTCCTGTTGGTTGATGTATAAGCCTTACTGCTGATGATGTTTTGTTGATATGTTGTCCTCCAGCACCAGATGAACGGAAAACTTCCATTTTGATGTCTGCTGGATTTATTTCTATTTCAACGTCTTCTACAACTGGAAGTACTGCAACTGTTGCAGTTGATGTATGAATTCTTCCACTACTTTCTGTGTCTGGTACTCTTTGCACTCTGTGTACTCCACTTTCAAATTTAAGTCTACTATATACACCTTTTCCAGTAACCATAAATGTTATTTCTTTATATCCACCAAGTCCTGTCTCATTTTCATTTAAAACTTCCATTTTCCAGTGTTTTCTTTCTGCATACATTGTGTACATTCTAAATAATGTACCTGCAAATAGTGCTGCTTCTTCTCCACCAGCTCCTGCTCTTATTTCACATATGATATTTTTGTCATCGTCTGGGTCTTTTGGAATTAATAAAAATTTTAATTCTTCTTCTAGTTTGGGTAGTTTTTCTTTGTTTTCATAGTAGTCTATTTCAGCTAATTCTTTTAGTTCTTTGTCTTCCATCATTTCTTTTGCTTCGTCCATTGCTTGCTTTGCTTTTTTGTATTCTCTAAATTTTAAAACTATATCTTCTATACTTGCGTGTTCTTTCATTAGTTTTTGCCATTCTGATTGATTTGATATTACTTCTGGGTCACTAATCATTTTTGTTAGTTCTTCATATCTTTTTTCTACTGCTTCTAATTTTTCAAACATATATATTCTCCTTTCACTACGCTACGCTTCGCTTCGTTCATCGTCATCCAAAATTTTTTCAAAATTTCGTCTGACAAATCTTAGGCTTCGCCGCCCATCGTCATCCAGAATTTTTCCAAATTTTGTCTGCCAATTTATATCCTTTTGGTATTATACTACAAATTCAGGAATTTTACAACTCTATATAATTATAATCAATATTTTTATTTTCTAAAATGCTTTTTTCTCTGTTAGTACAAGTAAAAATAATAATTTGTCTTTTAGAAAACTTTTTATTTAAATATTCCAAAATATTTTTTAATCTTTCATCATCATAAAAAGCAAACGCTTCGTCCAAGAAAATTGGAACACTTTCATCAGAAAGTTCATCAATCATAGAAAGTCTTAATGACAAGTATAATTGGGCAATAGTACCAATGCTAAATCTATTAACAGGAACATAATCACCACTTTGTAATTCAACAATTAAACCTTCTTCTTCATTAAACATTACTTTGTTATATTTACCATCTGTTATGCTAGAAATATTATAAGATAAATTCTCTGTAAACTTAGGGGTTACTGAATTTTTCATTTTTTCATAAGCATCACTTAAAACCTGTTTTGCGAAATTCATACTCATATTTAAGTTTCTCAAAGTTAACATTTTTTCATTATTGTTAACTAATTTTTCTTCTATTTTTGATAAATTATCTAGTTGTGGCTCTATATTTTTTTTGTCTAAATTTAAAGTATGTAATTTCAATTTTTTATTATTTATTTCATTTTGAATTTTTTCAATTTCAAAATTTATTTTTTCTAAATTATTTAAATCTAAAAAATAATTTATTTTATTTTTTTCGATTTTATTAAAATATTTATTTTTTATTTTTTCAATTTCCAAATTATTTTTCAAATTAAAATTATTTTTTATTTTATTTAATTCTTCACTATTGTTTTTTTGATTATTTTCTATTAATTTTTTTTCATTTTCTAAATTAATTAATTGTAAATTAATTTCATTAAATTTATTTTTTTCTATTTTTTCATTATTTTTTATTTTATTTTTTTCTTTATTTATTAAAAATATGTAAAAAATTAAAAACGTTGGTACTGTAAGAAGAAAAATATATTTAAATATATTATTTTTTATTAAAATAAATTGTAAAATATTTATTAAAATTAATAAAATAAAAATAATATTTAATTTTTTTATTAATTTATTTTTATTTATTTTTTTATTTTTATTTTCTGAATTATTATTTAAATATTTATCTAAAATATTTTTATTATTTATTTTTAATTCATTTATTTTTTTATTTATTGAGTTTATTTTTTCTAAATTTTCATTTTTTACATTTTCTTTTATTTTTATTTTTTCATTTTCAATTTTCTCATTTTCCTTTTGCAATTTAATTTCTTTTAAAAAATCTCTTTCATTTTCTAAATTTAAAATTTCCTCATTTAAATCGTTTTCTTTATCCTCAAATTCATATTTAAAATTTTTATATTTTTCCAAGTTTTCTTTTTCACTATTTAATTCTTGTAATTTTCTAGAAATTATATTTATTGGCTTTTCCCTAGATCTCTCGCTTCCTACTTCATCTAATTGCCTTCTATTTATCCTGTCAATCACTCTTCTAAATGATATACTATCATCACCGGTTTGTGCTAAGTTAGCAATTTTTTGTATTAAAAAATTTTGTGCTTGATTTTCTAATTTCACTTCATTTTGATTAATTGCAAGTGTTGATAAAAATAAATCTTCATCAATTTTTGTTTGTTCATAAAAAAATTCATTTCCTTTATTTTTATCAATATTAAATTTTTTCGAAATATCTTCCATATTTTCATTAAATATTTTTGGATTTTTTTTACTAAAATCTCTATATATTTCATATTTTTCTTTGTTATCTAATTCATATTCCAATTTTCCTGAAAATTCTTCACCTGTCCAAGGTTTATACTTATCAAAATCTGAAATTTCTTTTCCTTTCTTATTTTTTGAAATTCCATAAAATGAATTTGTTATAAATTTAATCAATGTTGATTTTCCTGCTTCATTTTGCCCATATATTAAATTTATTCCATCTTTAAAGTCTATTTCTTTTTCTTTCAATTTTCCATAAGAATTTATTTTTAATTTATTTATTTTCAAAAAAATTCCTCCTCTTTTTTTATTCGTGGTTTTAAAAAGACTGTCCCTAAATCCCTCTAAAAAGGGAAAACAAGGAACGTCCCTAAATCCCTAATGCCTCTATTCCGATTTCAACTGCTTTTTCTATTATTTCCTTTTGTTCTTCAGAAATATTTTCATCATTTAATTTTTCTAGCATTTCCTTTGCAAATAAACCTTTTAATGTAGTATTATTTGCTAATTTTTTCAAATCATAATTTATTTTTGTTTTATCTTTTATTTTAATAACTTTGTCATTTGAAATCAATTTATATAATTCATATCTATCAATTTCAAAATTTCTTCTGCCTATTAAATAAATTTCAATTAAACTATTTTGGTCAAAATTTATTTCATTAATTTTTTCAATTAATTCTTCTTTTGAAATTATTTCTGTAACGTCTAATTCATATATTTTAAATTCTGTTTCATCTAATGGGACAAATTCTAAATTCACTTTTTTTATTTCTTCTTCTTTTTTTATTTCTCCTACTATCATTCCATGTTTGCCTAATTCGTCAAAACCTAATGATATTGTTGAACCGGGATATACTATGTTTTGATTTTCTTCTTGATTATAGTCTAATTTGTGAATATGTCCTAATGCAACATAGTCAAAACCTTTTTCTTTTAATGTTTTTGAAGATAATGGATTATATTCATTATTTTCAAGTGTTCCACCATCTACTGTTCCATGTATTACTAATATATTTAATTTATTTTTGTCTTCTATGTTTATGTCTTCTATTCCACTATTTTTACAGTAAAATTCGTCAAAACCATATCCATAGATATTAGCATCTTCGCATTCTATTTTTTCTATTTTTGATGTGAATATTTTTACATTTTCACTCCAATAAAATTTATTATAATATGAGTTTTTAGTATATGGGTCATGATTTCCTGGTGATATAAATATTTTTGTTTCTGGTATTTCTTTAAATAAATTGTTTATATATTCTATTGTTGATTTTTTTATATATTTTTGCTCATATAAGTCTCCTGAAATGAATAGGTATTTTATATTGTTTTCTTTTATATATTCTATTACTTTTTTGAATACTTTTCTTTGTTCTAACCTTCTTAAATCTCCAAGTCCTTCTTTGTCTGAAAGATTTGCAAATGGACTGTCAAAGTGCATATCTGCTATATGTATAAATTTCATTTTTCATATCATTCCTTTCCAGAAATACTATATAATAAAAAATTATAAAAAACAAGCGAACAAAACAAATTTTCTTATTATTTTGTTATTCTATAGTTACAGTTCACAGTCCATAAAATTATTGTTTGTGTTGCACACCTTCCCCTTGGGTAATTATATATATTTTAGATTTCATCCTGTTCATTGCATTCAAAAAGAAAATCTCTATATCCACAAAAAAACAAGTCAAGATTTCTCTCGCTTGTTTTATTCTTCATCATCTAAAGGTCCAAATAATTCATCAAATTTGGCTTCTAATTCCTTTTGTAAATCATAAGTATCTTCATTATCATCATATTGAGGAAGAATTGAAGACATTTCTTCTTTATCTTCAACGTTCTCCTCTAATTGTGGAGAAACTTTTTTAGGCTCTTCTATTTTTTCATCATCTTCAAACAAATCATCCAAAGATTCTATTTTTAAATTCTCAACAGCCTTTTCACTGTCTTCCTCTTTGTATGGATTATATGGATTATACTTTCTCCATGTTCCTCTATCTATTTCTCCAATATCATTATGGCTAATTTCACATCTAGCCATTTCCTTAGCCATAGGATGTTTAAAATAATAATATTTATTTGCTTTAACTGGTTTCAAACCTTTTTCAAAAATTATACATAAATCATTGTCCAATCTTCTTAATTCGTCTGGTGTCATAAGTGCTCTGGCCATAATTTGGTCTGATAAACTTTTTCCAGTTCTATGATTTTGTTTATCCTTATTTATTGATATACTGTCTCTATCTATTGTTTTTTCACCTAACTGTTTTGAAAAATATTCAACAGTTTTAAATGAGTTACTTCCCAAAAATACATGTGTATCACAGTTACCCATTATTGTTTCATATGATTTTTCATATACTGCCTCTAATTGGTCAATGTTTTGTAAAATAACACTAAATGATATTCCTCTACTTCTTGATGTTGATATTTTTTTGTCAAAGTCTGGTATTTTTCCTATATTTGCAAACTCGTCTAATATAAAATATGTTCTTTCTTTAAGTTTTCCTCCATTTTTATCTGCATAGTCATATAATTGTTGTATCATTTGTGAGAAAAATATTGTTAGTAAAAAGTCATATGCTGTATGTGTATCTGATGATATTACATATACTGCTGTCTTTTTATTTCCTATTTCTTCAAAGTCTATTGTGTCTGTTGATGTTAGTTCTGCAATTTCTTTTGAATCAAATTTACCTAGTTTTGATTGCAATGAACTTAGTATTGACCCATATGTTTTTTCTGGCGCTATTTCTATTGATTTATAATACATCCTTGCTGGATGGTCATATGGTAATGCTCCAATTAAATCTGAAAGTAAGTTGCTTCCTCCATTTTTATTTGCTGCTCTTACTAATTCTGCACAGCTTGCTAAGTTTTGTTCTTCTTCTGGTCTTGTTGCAATTAAATAATAAATTAATGCTTTTAATAACATTTCTGCCATGTCATCCCAATATGGGTCTGACCCACTTTCTGTTTTTTGACCTTTTACTATTGTGTTTGCAATAACATCAACATCTAGTTCAGATGATATATGCATTAATGGATTATATCCGTCACTAAATTGTGGTCTTACTAAGTTTAATACTTTTATTTCATATCCTTGTTCTTTTAAGTATCCAGCAGTTCTGTCATATAACTCACCTTTTGGGTCTGTAAACACATATGACCCTAAGCATTGATGTGCATTGGGTATTGAGTATGATGCAGATTTACCAGATCCTGATCCGTCCAACTACCAAAACGTTGACATTTCCTCTTTTGTCAAGTGGTAAATAGTTATTTTCTGCAAGAATAATACCTTTATTTTTACTTAGTATTTGATATTGTTCTCCTCTTTGACTCCAATCACTTGAGCCATGTTCTATATCTGTATATCTATTTTTTGGTGCTGATTTTGCAAATCCTATAAAAAATATTACTACATAAAATAATGTAAATCCTAATAACAATGTTATAAAATTGTGTGTAGCTCCTTGCACAAATATTCCTGCTAATGTTTCAAATGGATGTGTTATATTTGTTGGTAATTGCTCCATAAATACGCTCATTGATATTTTTCCAGCACTAGTTGTTGCTTGAAATACACTATATGAAAAAGGCGCAACTAATACTATGACTAAGAATAGCCATAGTATTGCACTAATTATAAAACTTTTTTTATTTTTCTTTATTGCTCCTTCTATTTTGTAATTCATAAAATCACCTACTATTCTTTAGTATTTCTATCTTTCCTCTTGTTCTAATTCTCTTCGTTGTTCTGAAATTATAGCTTTTTGTAACTCTCTACGTTCTTTACTTATATCTGCTTTCATTATATTTCCATCTGCTAATTGTCTTTTTCCTTCTGAATTTACTAAATTGTTTTCTGTTTTTGTATCTATTACAGGTATTTGGTCTCTAACTATTAAAAGTTCTCCACTTGCTCTAACTTCTGTAGCATCTCCACTTTTTTGATCCTTATTTAATGTATTAGTAATTGGTTTGATCGACATAACTGTAATATCAGTTTTAGCCCCCTCAAAATTTCTTCTCGGACTTATATTCATTTAACTTCCTCCCTTAATTTTCTTTTTTGTCCCTGATTTCAAAGGCAAAATAAGATTTATATGGTTTTAATTTACATTTACCTCTAACTTCATTTGTTTTTTCATCAAAATAAAGTGTAGGTTTTACTTCTTCTGTAGTCTCTGGGTCTATTATACAAATAGGCCTTTTTAAGTTTGGTGTGTATTTAAAATCTTTTACTTCTTTTTCTTCTTCTGAATATATACTATCACATTTTAGTGGCATAGGTTTTTTGCTTATTGATATTTTGTCATCTGCCATTATTGCAGTATTTACAACTACTCTATCTTTAGCAAAAGACAATATTAATAACTCGTCTTCATATGTAGGAAAATCTACATAAAAAGTCTTCCTTTTCATGTTTCCTCTTAGCTCTTCAGTATAATCTAGTCTATCTACAGTATATTTTGGATAGTCTTTTAAATATTCTTTTGGAGTTTTATTTATTTGATATATAACAGTATTTACTCCTTCTGGGTCAGTTATACTAAAATGCTTTCCTTGCCATGTTTCCATATTTACACCTCTTTCTATGTTACAATCCATAGTTTATCTTATGTCACTAACTACAATTATAGCTGATTTCTATAGATTTGTCAATGGTTTTGCTTGAATTATGTGAACTTTAGCTTTCTATTAACTAAAATTTAATGTCTGCTATCTTTTTATTTATTCACTTCTTGGATTAAATGTTGACATTTCTTTTAACTTTTCAAACATTTCTTGTTCGTCAAGTTCCAATTTTTTAGGTACCATTATTTTAACTTCTGCAACTAAGTCTCCTCTGCCACCTTTTCCATCTTTATAACCTTTACTTGGTATTTTTATTTTTTCCCCACTTTGTATTCCTTGTGGTATATAGACCTTTGTTTCGCCATCAATTGTCTTGATATCTACTCTTGTTCCCAATGCTGCTTCCCATGGTGAAAGTTTTAAATCTGTACATAAATCACTTCCATATAGTTTAAATATTTTATCATCTTCTATATTTATTTTTATAAACAAATCGCCATTTTTCCCACCATTTTTTCCTTCTTTGCCTTGTCCTATAAGTCTTATTTTTTCTCCGTTACGTATTCCTTCTGGTATTTTTACGTCAAATGTTTTCATTTTTCCTTCTACAGTTCGTAATGATATCTTTTTTTCCACTCCATAAAATGCATCTTTTAAACTAACTCTTATTTCTGTGTCTATGTTTTCACCTTTTATAGGATATTTTTTGTTTGATGTTTTTTCATCTTCTCTTTCTACTTCTCCTAAGAACATACTAAATATACTTTTTCCTTTGAAATTTTGATAGTTTTTTGCGTTGTTTTTTGAGTTCCATATTCTGTCGTATTTTCTTTTTGATGCTGGTGATGATAGTGTCTTGTATGCCTCGTTTATGTCTTTTATTTTTTCTTCTGCTAAGGTGTCTCCTACATTTACGTCTGGATGGTTTTTCTTTACGGCTGCTCTATATGCTGTTTTTATTTCTTCTATTGATACTCTACTTGTTTCTAGCTCAAGTACTTTATAATAATCTTTATATTTCATTTAACATCCTCCCAAAATTTAGGTAGGTCTATTATATCACAAATATAAAAAAAAGCCATAGATTTTATGGACTTTTTTTATAAATTATTATATTGAATTACACTTCACACCATAAACCAAATATTTTGAATAAGTTATGAACTGTAACTAACATTTAAAGGCTAATTCAATAACTTCATCAAGTAATTTAGAATACTCTATTCCCTCATGTTCAAAAAGTTTTGGATACATACTAATATTAGTAAAACCAGGCAAAGTATTTATCTCATTAATATACACTTTACCAGATTCATTTTCTATAAAGAAATCTACTCTAGACAATCCTTTTCCATCTATAGCCTTAAAAGCCTTTACAGCAAGTTTTCTAATTTCATCAGACTTCTCTTTTGAAATTTCAGCAGGTATTAAAGTTTTTGATTCTTGATTTTTATATTTAGCATCATAACTATAAAATTCATCAGCAGCTTTAATTTCACCCACACATGAACTTTGTACCTCTTCATTTCCTAAAACTGCACACTCTACTTCTCTACCACCAATTCCTTCTTCTATCAAGATTTTTCTATCAAATTTTGCAGCTTCAATAATTGCATCTCTCAGTTCTTCCTCATTTTCCGCTTTGCTAATTCCTACACTTGACCCAGAATTTGATGGCTTTATAAACATTGGAAATTTTAATTTTTCTGTTGTTATTTTTACGATTTGGTTAATTTCCATTATTTCTTCGCCAAAATCATCATCTATATAAACATATTTATCATTAAATTTTCTTATATAAATATATTTCGTTTGATTTATTCCTGCTTTGTCAAATATGATTTTAGTATAGACTTTATCCATTCCCACACTTGAAGCTAAAACTCCACATCCAACATATGGAACTTTTAATAATTCAAATAGTCCTTGTATTGTTCCGTCTTCCCCATATAAGCCATGTAGCACTGGAAATACAACATCCATTTGTTTTATATATTCAAATACATTTTTTATTTGTTCTTTTTCTTGTATTTGTATTTGACCTTCTTTTGGCATTGGCACTTTAAACCAATTTCCTTTTTCATCAATAAATGTTGGAAATATTTCGTATTTTTCTTTGTTTAAGTTTTTTATTACTGATGCCCCTGATACACAAGATACTTTGTTTTCTGTAGACATTCCACCAAATATAACTCCTAATTTTTTCATGATTAATCTCTCCTTTAATGTTACTTCATTAAATTTTCTACAATGTTAAAGAATTTCATTCCATTAGATGCTTTAAACAATATGCAGTCACCACTTTGCCAATTTTCTCTAATATGATTTTCAAGTTCTTCTTTATCTTCAAAATAATAAACATTTTCTGCTAGCATTCCTTGTTTTTTAGCTGATTCAACTATATATTTTGAATTTTCTCCTGAACAAAGAAGTACATCTATTTTATTTTTTACTACTTCTTCCCCAACTTTTTCATGAAGTTCTTTTGAAAAGTCTCCCAATTCAAACATATCTCCTAAAACTGCAATTTTTCTTTTTGCATTTAGTCCACTTAAATATTTTAAAGATGCCTGCATTGACTCAAAGCTTGCATTATAACTATCATTTATAATTGTGACTCCATTTTTTAGTTCTGTTATATCCATTCTTTTTTTAGTCAATTCAAAAGTTTCAATTCCTTTTTTTATTTGTTCTTCACTTAGCCCTAATAATTTTCCAACTGTTGCTGCACACAATGCATTATATACAAAGTGTATTCCTCCAACTGGTACTTTTACTTTGAATTTATTTCCATCCATATTACAAGTAAATTGACTTTCATTTTCATTTAGAGTAATATCTTCTGCTGTTATATCTGATTCGTTTTCAATTCCATATGTATGTATTTCTATGTCTGCATTATCTTTGTTTTCTAAATAATATTTATGTAGCATGTCATTATCATTATTTATAACAAGTATTTTTTTGTCCATTCCTTCTAATATTTCTAATTTGGCCTTTAATATGTTTTCTCTTGAGCCTAAATTTCCAATATGTGATGTTCCTACATTTGTTATAACTGATATTGTTGGTTTTGCTATTTTGGTTAGATAACTAATTTCGCCAAAGTGATTCATTCCCATTTCTAATACTGCTGTTTCTTCATCTTTTAGTCTAAATATTGTAAATGGCAAACCTATTTGATTATTGTTATTTCCTTGTGTTTTTAGTGTTTTGTATTTTTGTGATACAACATTTGCTATTATATCTTTTGTACTTGTTTTTCCTACACTTCCTGTTATTCCTATAACTGGAAAATTACTTCCATATATCATTCTTTTATATGCTGCAATATCTCCTATTGCTTGTATTGTGTCTTTTACTTCTATTATATTTTTGTTTTTCCATTTTTCAATGTCATCTTTTGTGAATTCTGTTTCTTGTACTATTACTGTGTTTGCTCCTGCTTCAAATGCCTTCTCCCATAGTGTGTTTCCATCAAAGTTTTCTCCTTTTATGCCCACATATGTGTCTCCACTTTTTATTATTCTTGTGTCTTTGCAAAATTTTCCTGTTTCTAAATTCTCTGTTCCATTTATTAACGTTCCTTTTGTAGCTTCTAGTATTTCTCGTATATTCATCTTTAATATCATTCCTTTCTCAAGGCACAAACTAGGTTGGAAAAAAATTAAATTTTTCAATCTTATCCCTTTGTTTTTCACTTTTAGTAATTTTGATATTTTTGTTTAAAATTTTATTTGCCTTTCGTAGTACATTATATGCTTTTTTATTTGTTTTTGCAATTATTTTTTTATTTTTCTATTTCTTTTGCAATTTTTTCTATTTCTTTTTTATTTACTCCTGTAATCTTTTGAATTACTTCTTCATTAAACTTTTCCTTTATCATGTTCCTTACTATTTCTAATGAGTTTTCTTTCTTTCCTTCTCTTTTTCCTTCTTTTCTACCTTCTCTCATGCCTTCTTTTCTACCAATGTCAATATACATTTGATTTTCTCTGTCTATCATATCCAATACTGCTAACATATTTTCATCATCTCCTTTTAATTTATTAGCTAACCTATAAGCTTCATTATCTCCAATTTTTCTGTTCAAAATTATTAATATAATTCTTTTTAATAAATCTTTGTCTTCTTCTTTTGTAACTTTCAGTACTCTTTCTACTGCTGATACTATATCATCTGAATTTTTTGTTTTTTCTACTAGCATCATTTTTGATAAAAAGTCGTTTTCTTCAAGTAATTCTTTTTCTGTAAAGTCATGTAGATCTACTAAATTGTAATTTCCTATTTTTATATTTACTCCTTTTATTTTTTCCTTTTTCGCTCGTATAGCTCACCTTCTTTCTTTTTGTTTTGAAAAATCTTATTATTATTTTTCTTTTGTATTTTTATTAATTGAGATTTGTCCTTGATTTTGGACTGTTGAATTAATTTGTTTGAATAAAATTAAAAATTAAGTGTTTCCATAATATCATAAAATGCCGAACTTTGCAAGTTTTTTTCATCACAAAATTCGACATTTTTCTTAGTCTTATTTAATTGTATATTCTCCATTTTCTTCTTGAAGTACAACTTTTGAATTTAAACAAACTAAAGGACGAAAACCAAGCTGATTTCCACCATATCCGGCAAAACCCACACTACCACTATAATCTATATATGCAACAATATTATCCCCTTCAGCTGAAGGACTAGCTAACCACATAGCTATTGCATCTGATTTAGACTCTATTACATACAAACTATCACTTGTTCCTAATATTCCTGGATACCATGTCTTCCAAGTCACATCATTATTTTTCATTACTTTGTATCCACAAATATTTACTGCATATGCTTTATATTGTACATTATATTTTTGATTATATGAATTAATAAGCAAAATTATTATTGTAATAACTAAACCACTAATGTAATGCCTTTATTATTCTGAATTTTCTCCATTCTAAAATTTCCTCCTTTGTTACAAATATAAAATAACTCTAAAACCCAAAGCATTATATTTATTAAGTGCACTATCATTACTACGAATTGAAACACATAATGTTGTAAGTTGATAATTTCCTCCTCTAGTAACTCCAGAATACTTTGCATTCATCGCCGTTTCTGTTGTCCATTCCCATACATTACTAGCCATATCATATATATTACATTGAACATCTCTTTTATCTATATCTTTCAAATTATTTGTACCAGCATTTGCCAGCTCTGTATTCAAGCTATTTTTTATCGAATATTTTGTATTATTTCCACAATTTTGTAAAAATAAAGTTGCTGTATCCCATGCATAACTATTTATTAAATCACTTGTAACTTGATTTATACTATTATACATTTTTTTTGACTGTTCAGCAGCACTCGGCTGTGTAATATTATACCATATATTGTCTGTTCCAACCTCAGTTACCATACCATTTGAATTCTTTCTTGCCTCATATCTTCCTATATAATATCCACTATTTGCAACTGCACTTACTTTAAAATTTACTATGTTTTCTGCTACTACATTTTTATAATTTGACTTTTCTAGTTCTCGATAACTATATACTCCAGTTGAAATTTCTTTATCATCTTGGGCAGTTGGTACTCCATTTGTATCAAATGTATATCTATTCAAATTTATTTCCACTATTGTTCCATCATCTTTTTTTATATTTCCTACTGGTATCCAAACAAATTGACTTCCATTTGTCTCTGTTTTTGTTCCATCTGCATTTAAAGTTCCATCTTCTACAACTATTCCTTTATCTACTGTTATTGCATTATTAGTTGTATCATCTACTACAATTTTAAATCCTGCTGGAACTACAATTATATTTCCATTTTCATCTCTTAACTCAACATTTTTTTCTGTACTTAAAACTTTATTTGCTTTATCAATTGATAGCTCTTCTGCATTAATTTTATTTAAACTTGCTTCATATTCACTTAATGCTAATTGTTCATTTTCCGATGATTTTTTACTTTTTTCTTTTGCCTCTTGTGCTTTCTGGAATATTCCTGTATTCGTTAATACTGATATTGATATTCCTGCTAAAATAATCAAAATTATTATTGTTATTACCAAAGCAACAAGTGTTATTGCCCTATTATTTCTTGTTCGTTTCATTTATTATAGGTATCCTCCTTTTTCTTTTGCAAATTTACGACATTTTAGTTCACTTTTTGTGAATTTGTTAACATTATATTTTTATTTTGCCAATTTGTCAACACAAAGTTTGCTTTTTGTGAAAAAATAAGGCTAACACATAGGTTAATCGTCAAACCACTTATTTAAAGCCGGTTTCCACCATTTTTATTATATGCCTTAACCTATAAATTATTACAAAAAAAAGATATTAAATTTACAAAAAAGTAAATTTTTTTACCTTTAATAAAAAAGAAAGGAGCCAATTTATTATGGAACTTTACGAAAAAATACGTGATATACGAGAATATCAAGAAATAAAGCAAAAGGACATGGCAAAATATTTGCATATGCAACCAAGTACATATAACGCCTATGAAAAAGGAAAAAGAACAATATCCGCAGAATTGCTAAAAAATATATGCCAATTCTTAAATGTAAGTTCTGATGAATTGCTTGAGTTAAAGGTTGATAAACCTTATAATTCACTAACAAAAGAAAATAATGAAATTTTAGAAAAAATGAAAAAAGGACTATTATTACTTCAAAATGATAATTAATTAAAAGGCCAGAATTTTCTGACCTTTTGCTACATACACTAAATTGTTAGCACCTAATTACACTTTTCAATATCAAACTATTTGTTTTCAACTGAACGATTTGCTATTTCTATAGCCTTAGTAACTATATTACCACAATCTCTAGAAGAAACACCAGCCCAGCTTCCACCATCTTGTTTAACCTGCTCATAAACACCTAATTCTCTAGCAATTTCTTCTCTTAAATTTTCAGATATCAGTTTACTATTTCTAGACATAACATCCTCCTTACTAATAAAACCAAATCAAGTTTTATCAATATTATTATTTGCAAAAAAAAACAAAAATATTTTAGTAAAATTTTGATATTTTTTTAAATTTTATAGTAGTAAATTTTCAAATCTCGTGATATACTATAATAGACTATTTAAAGGAGAGATTTATGGAAGTAAAAGAAAATATAACAAAAAATGAAGAAATTGAAGACAAAGAGTTTAAACCATTAGATGAAACATCCAATAACAAAAAAGAAAAATCAGACGTACTAATAGTTTTTGGAATTTTATGTACAATATTTATACTACTCGCTCTAATAATATTTTGCACATTTTCATTAATAAATATAAGCAACACAAAAATCGCAAAAGGAGTATATATAAAAAATATAGATGTATCTGGTCTAACCAAACAAGAAGCTAAACAAAAAATAACAAGTTACATAAGTTCAGTTATACCAGAAGAAATAAAATTAACACATAATGATTTTGAAACATCACTTTCAACAACTCAGCTATCAATATATTTCAACACAGACGAAGCTGTGGAAATGGCATATAACATTGGAAAAAGCGGAAATATCTTTGAGCGAAATCTAACTATTTTGAAAGCATTATTTTCAAAAACAAATATTGACCCTGGATTTTCTATAGACATTGACCAACTAAAAACAGAATTAGAAGATATATCAACAAAATTACCTGACAAAATGATAGAAAGTAGCTGTTACATTGATGGCAATAATTTAATAATAACAAAAGGTCAAGCAGGAAAAAATGTCAATGTGGAAAAATCAGCTAAATATATAAAAGAACAAATAAATAATTTAAATGTATTAAACAGTTCTGTAGAGCTAATTACTTCTGATGCCACACCAAAGCAAATAGATTTAGATGCAGTATATAATGAAGTACATAAAGAAGCTGTTAATGCTTATTATACTCAAGACCCTTATGTTGTCCATCCTAGCGAAAATGGTTTAGATTTTGCAATCTCTTTAGAAGAAGCTAAAAATTTATTGCAAGAAGATAAAACAGAATATATCATACCATTAAAAACATTATATCCAAGTGTTACAACGAACATGATTGGAACAGAAGCATTTCCAGACTTACTATCAGAATTTTCAACTAAATATGCAGCAAGTAATAAAAACCGTACTACTAATTTAATATTAGCTGCTAATAAAATAAATGGAACTGTTTTAATGCCTGGTGAAACTTTCTCATATAACAAAGTTGTTGGCGAGAGAACAATTCAAGCAGGATATAAAGAAGCTCCAATATATGTTTCTGGTAGAGTGGAAGATGGTATTGGTGGCGGAATTTGTCAAATAACTACTACATTATATAATGCTGTATTATATGCAAATTTAGACGTAGTCGAAAGAAGTAATCACCAATTTGTACCTTCTTATGCAGGCGCAAGTAGAGATGCAACTGTTGTTTATGGCGCTATAGATTTTAAATTTAAAAATAATAGAGATTATCCTATTAAAATTACTTGCTCTGTTTCTAGAGGTATTGCTAATTTTAAAATTTGGGGATTAAAATCTGATAATGATTATGAAGTCCAAATAACTTCTAGAACTACTGGAACTACTGCTACTGCTATTTATTCTGAAGCATATAAAATTTTAAAGAAAAATGGTAATGTAGTAAGTACAACATTGCTATCAAAAGATACATATAAAAGACATTAAAAAATTCGGGATTAAGGAGAAATCACTCCAAATCCCGTTTTTTTACATTGTTAAAGTTCCATTTGGTGTATTAATTATAATTAGAATGTCTTCTTCCCTACCATTTTCAGCATTTATATAAACTAAGAAATCTTTTCCATCAACATTTCCTTTAAACTCATAACATAAAATTTCAGTTTTAAACTCTGTAGGAATAATTGCCAAACCCCCAGATGCAATTTGTAAATCTTTATTTAAAGTTTTTTTCGCTTCCTGCATACTAATTTTCACATTAGAAGTATCTCTTGTTGTATGATTATTTAAATAACCCGTTGTTTCAATACCCAAAACCTCGCCATTGTCTAAAGCTACTTTTACTTTTATTAAATCTGAATAAACAACAACATCATTTTGAACATAAGCATAATTTATAGTAACAATTCCATCTTGTTTTAAATAATAAGTTTCTTTCATATCCATAATTCCGTGATTGTTCAAAAATTCTTTTCCCTTAGAATTAGCCTCTTCTTGAGAAATAATCTCAGAATTAACATCTCTATTAGAGTTCATATAAACTATATGCCCTCCCTTTTTAGAAATTGAAATACTAATACTATCTTCTGAATTAGTTTTTATAGAGAAATTGTATTCTGGTATTGTTGCATTTTCAGAAAATCCTAAGCTTTCTACATTTTGCACATTATCTTTTCCTATAAAGTCTATTGCTTTTTGTTTTGCTGCGTCTTCATCAATATCCTCTCCTGTTAGGCCTTTTTTCTCACTATTTGTTAAATGTTCTGAAAATGCTCCATCATATATTAGCCCTGAATATTGATGAAAGTTTTCTTCTAAATTACTAAAACCTTCCATAGAACTTGTACTTACTTGTTGGGCAAATGCTGTAGTTCCTTTGTTTGCAAGTTCATCCCATTTTATTCTTCCAGAATTTATATCATCTGATAATTGGCTTAATGTATTTTCTAATTCAAGACTATAATTATGCAAGTCTTTTAAGTTTTTCAAGTCTTCGTCTGATAAGCTTTCATTGTAGATATTTTTTCGTGATAATGAATAACTATAATCACTAACTTGATTTAGAAATTTTTCTGTGTTTGATAATTCTTGACTTTCAATTGGTAATTGTGATAAATATGCTTGTGCTAAGTTTGCTTCTCTCCATACATTTGTTAAAGTTTCTGCTCCATGTTCTGGTGTACTTGATATTAATGATTTTGCTAAATATGTTTCCACATTTTGAACATAATCTACTACTTCATAAAATGCCATATTATATGTGTTTTGTGATGCTGTTTTTGATTCTTTCATGTTATTTATAATTATAGAAATTAATCCTGCTATAATTGCAATAAATACTACGATTGCAATTATTATATATGCTTTATTCACTTGTATTTTTTTCATTTCCATTTTTTTCATAAAAATTTTCATTCCTTTCATTTTTATTTACAAAATCTGTGTTTTCCTATAGTTTTAATTAGAGGTCTAGACCATATCCATTTATTTGTTGCTGTTGCTGGGTTAAAATAATACACACATCCTCCTGTTGGATCCCAACCATTCATAGCATCTTGTGCTGCCTTGTAAACTGTTGACCCTTCACTTATAGCTGCATTTATTTGCCCATCGGCTACTGCTGTAAATGCTCCTGGTTGATATATTACACCTGATATGCTGTTTGGAAACCTTGAATCTTTTACTCTATTTAATATAACAGCTCCAACTGCAACTTGCCCTTCATATGGCTCTCCTCTTGCTTCCCCGTTTATTGCTCTTGCCATTAATTGAACATCTGATGTGTTGGTTGTTTTTGCCAATGATACGTTGTTTTGGTTGTTTTTATCCACAATAAATATACAAATTGTGGATAACATTATTAAAAATGTTGCTATTACTATTTTTAAATATTTTTTCACTTTATCACCCTTTTTTATAAATTTTTCATTTATATTTTTTACAATTTTATAAATATTATACAAAAAAATAATGCAGTAAATTAATCTACAAATTTATTATTTAACAAAAAACATTGCAAATCAAACAACATTTATGCTAAAATTAATACATAAATAATATTCCATTATTGAAAACATTTAATACAAATAAGGAGCAATATATGAAAAAAATTTTAATATTCTATGCATCATATGGTGGTGGGCATCTTAATGCTGCAAAATCAATACAAGAATGCATAAACAAAAACTATAAAAATTATGAAACCGAACTAATAGACTGTATGAAATATGTAAACAAACCTATAGAAATAGTAACAACTGCCGCATACAGAGAAATGGCAAAAAAACTACCGTGGGCATGGGGCAAAATTTATTCCGACTCACAAAAAGGGCCACTAGCACATATATCATCAAAATCAAACCAAATTTTAGCAATAAAACTTTTAAAGCTTTTACGAGAAAAGCAACCTGACATAATAATTTCAACACATCCGTTTGGAAGTCAAATGTGTGCATATTTAAAAAGAAAAGGCAAAATTTCTGCAAAAATTGCAACAATAATGACAGATTTTTCTCCACATGACCAATGGCTCGTTGGACATGAAAATACCGATTATTTTTTTGTTGCACACGACAGAATGAAAGAATATTTAATATCAAAAAATATTCCATCTACAAAAATTTTTGCAACTGGAATTCCTATTTCTTCTAGATTTTTACAAAATTATAATAGAGATAAAATATTACAAGAATTTAATTTAAAAGAAAATAGGAAAAATATTTTATTTTTTGGTGGTGGAGAATTTGGACTTGGAAAGGCTAAAACCATAGAAATTTTCAACACACTTGTAAAACAATTTGACAATATTCAAGTAATTGCTATCGCTGGAAAAAATGAAAAAATGAAATTAGAATTTGAAAAAATTGTAAATGATAATAATAAACAAGATTCTGTAAAAGTACTAGCATTTACTAATAAAGTACCAGAACTAATGTCAATTTCTGATTTAGTAATCTCAAAACCTGGAGGCTTAACAACTTCTGAAAGCTTGGCTTCCAATTTACCTATGATTATTATTAATCCAATTCCAGGTCAAGAAGAGGAAAATGCAGAATTCTTGGAAAGCAAAGGTACTGGTATATGGATTAGAAAAAACGATTCACCATATGATGTTCTAAAAAATGTTATTGATAATACAGATAAATTAAATGAAATGAAAAAAAGTACTGAACTTTTAGCTAAAAAACATTCTACAGAAGATATTTGTAAAATTATTATTTATTCTCCACTAATTTGAAAATTACAACTAGAAAATTCAGAAAAACACATATAATACCCTCAAAAGTATTATATGTGTTTAATTTTTGTTACAGTTCACAGTCCATAAAATTATTGTTTGTGTGTTAATTTCAATTACATTACAACTAAATCTCTCTTCTACCTTCCAAAGCCTTAGTTAAAGTAATTTCATCTGTATACTCCAAATCACCGCCAACAGGAATACCATGTGCAATTCTAGTAACCTTAATGCCAAGCGGTTTTATTAATTTAGATAAATACATTGCAGTAGCTTCGCCCTCAACCCTAGGATTTGTTGCCAATATAACCTCTTTTACACTTCCATCCATAAGTCTTGAAAGCAATTCTTTAATTTTGATATCATCAGGTCCAACACCATTCATAGGTGAAATAGAGCCATGTAAAACATGATACACGCCTTTAAATTCATGTGTTTTCTCCATTGCAACAATATCCCTTACATCTTCCACAACACATATAGAAGACTGGTCCCTTTTAGAACTTGAACATATTGGACATGGGTCTGTATCAGATATATTAAAACATTTACTACAATATTTTAAATTATGCTTTGCATCTTGTATTGACTTTATAAATTCATTTGTTTCTTGCTCAGAACAATTCAATATATAAAATGCCAGCCTTGCAGCAGTTTTATGCCCTATACTAGGCAATTTTTCAAAACTTTCTATTAATTTTTCAATTGATGGTGAATATAAAGACATCCTTTTTCTCCTTTTAGCTCCATTAAATAATTACTTTTATACCACATTTGGGTAATGATACTACTAAACTACAATATTTTTACATCAATCCTGGAATATTAAATTTTCCAAACTCTTGACTTTGAGCACTGTCAACTTTTCTTAATGCCTCATTAACACATGTTAAAATTAAATCTTCTAACATCTCTACATCATCTGGATCAACAACGTCAGGTTTGATTTTTATTTCTTTTAGAACTTTTTCACCTGTAACTTTTACACTAATTGCTCCACCACCAGCTGTTGCATCAAATTCTTTACTTGATAACTCCTCTTGTGATTTTTGCATTTCTTCTTGCATTTTTTTGGCTTGTTTCATTAAATTATTCATATTCATTCCACCAAAACCTCCCATACCTCCTGGGAATCCGCCTCTTTTTGCCATTTTAAAATCCTCCTTTTTTCACTTTTTATATTTTCATTCTTTTATGATAACTTAAAAATCTTACATTTTAAATTTTTTTATATTCCAAATGCTATAATTTACATCATATTAAAAGGAATATTTGCCTCATTGGCCAATCTCTGAATATCGTCCTCTGGATTATGAACTGCATTTTTCATTTGAGTATTAGAAACATATCTAATTTGCATATCTTTCCCACATGCCATAGAAACCAAACCAGAAATTTCTTTAATATTTTCTTGTTTATCCAAAACAGCTTTACCAAAAGCAGTCATGCCTTTTTGGAATTTAATTTCAACAACTGAATCTCCTACTTGTTCAGCACTTGTATTCATCAAATTAGTATACAAAACAATTTTTCCATTTTGCTTTAAATCATTAATAATTTTAGGCCAACTTTTACTCAAATCATTTGAATACTTTTTAGTAGAAGACTTAGTATTGGAAATATTTGAATATACATTAGAAGTTTTTGTAGCCTCAACATTTCTAACAGATTGCGAAGTTTGTACCATTGAACTATTTGCAGAATTATTATATGTTACTGGAGTAGTATTTATAGCCACTTTTCCAGATTTCAAATAATTTTCAATTCTCTCAAGTCTTTCTTCAATATCCCCTCCAGTACCAATCTCTTTGCTGCATAACTTTATAATCCCAGCTTGAAACATAATAGTTTTTTGCGTTGACCATTTCATATCATTTTCCAAATTTGACAACTCAAAAACTAAATTCACAAGTTTTTCTTTTGTAACCTTATCTGCTAAAGTTTTAATATTAGTAGTCTCCTCATCACTATATAAATCTGCCTTACCTGAAGATTTATAAATTAAAACATCTTTTACATATTTGATAATTTCCCACAAGAAATTGTTTAAATCTTTACCTTGATTTAAAACTTCATCCATACTAGCCAATGCCTTATCTATATCATATTCAACAACAGCATCAACTATGTTATGAACATATGTTATTTTTGGAATTCCAACCAAATCTTTTATTTTATCTTCATCAATCTTATTTTCTCCATCTTGAACACATCTTTCTAAAATTGATAAAGCATCTCTCATTGCACCTTCTGCTAAAACTGCAATAATCTTTAAAGCTCCATCTGTAACTTCTATATTACTTTCTTTACAAACAATTTCTAATCTTTTTATTATATCTTCATTTGATATCCTTTTAAAATCAAACCTCTGACATCTTGAAAGTATTGTTGCAGGTAGCTTTTGAGGTTCTGTTGTTGCTAAAATAAATTTAACATGTTCTGGTGGCTCTTCTAATGTTTTTAACAATGCATTAAATGCCCCAGGTGAAAGCATATGAACCTCATCTATTATATATACTCTATATTTTGCTTTTGTAGGCAAAAAATTAACCTCTTCTCTAATGCTTCTGATATCTTCAACACTATTATTTGAAGCAGCATCCATTTCTACTATATCGGTAAGAGATCCATTTAATGCTCCTCTACAGATTTCGCATTCATTACAAGGTTCTCCATCTTTTGGCTTTAAGCAATTTATCGCTCTTGCCAAAATTTTTGCAGATGATGTTTTTCCTGTACCACGACCTCCATTAAATAAATACGCATGTCCAACTCTATCTGCTATAATTTGATTTCTTAATGTTCTTGTAATATGTTCTTGACCAACTAGTTCTGAAAATGTAATAGGTCTAAATTTTCTATAAAGAGCTGTGTACCCCATATTCTCACATCCTTTATATAAATTACAAAATTTAATCTCTCTATAGAGAGTACTCCACATAAAGATTTGCTACTTATTGCTGCTTCCTTCCGGACCTGACAAGGTTCATAGGTCTCTATTGGATTACCCTCTATACAAAGATTAAATTTTGCACTTACTGTATTATATACTGACTTTAAAAAATTATCAAGTACTTTTTACATTCTTTTAAATATAATATTTTCTAAATCAGTATTTTCTTTACTTTGAATACCATCATCAACGACATTACCAATTGGTAATTCTAAATTCATATTTGCTTTATATGTTTTATTAGAATCTAGATTTATATTAATGTCAAAAGATACTTTGAATTTTAAGTCATCATTATTTATCGCTAATCTTTTTAATAGTTCATTGTGATTTATTTCTGCTTCATCATTGGAAATATAGTTTCCAATATCTTTAATTGCATATCTAAATACAACAAGACCTCCTTGATTTGAAATTTTCATTTCTTTTATACTAGAATCTAATTCGCCTTTGTATTCTATGATATCTGTTTCGTTTTCTGTATTATTTTTAAAGATAACACTATCTATGTTTGAATCTGGTTTTAATAGTTTTACTTGCCCTATTTTTGGAGCTTGCATAATATTGAAATTATTTAATACTATACTTGAGATTGTTTCTGTGTATTTGTAGTCTTCATTCTTTTTTATGTATAAATATATATCATTGTTTTGGTTTATTTGTAAGTTCCACTTGTTTTGCCCATCATTTACATCTGTTCCGTCTACATTGCTAATTATTGAAATTTTTGATAGGTTGAATGGTGGGTTTCCTTCTCCTTCTACATTGTATTTTAGTGATATTACTCCTACTACAAATAAAATTACTACAATTATTAAAAATACCATACATATATGAAATTGTCGTGTATTTATTAATTGTTTTATTTTTTCTTTCAATGTTTCCCCGCCTTTTTTAATAAATGTTTTGGTGTGCCAGAAGGGACTTGAACCCCCTACCTCTTCCTTAGGAGGGAAGCGCTCTATCCAGGTGAGCTACTAGCACATAAAATAATTTCTAATATACTATATCAAATTTTTTTCAAAATATCAAGTTTTATCAGCGTTATTTTTATTAAATTACAACATATATTGTTATAGTTTACTCTTTGTGGAAAATATCTGGTTTATAGGGGGAATGAAGCATTATATATATATTTGATATTGTATCGATTGATTGAAGTGAAAAATAGAAAATCTTAAATAAAAAACTGAGGAATGCTCACGGGAAAACTGTATATATGTATATGCTTTGATA
>CAKPAB010000017.1 GCA_934132805.1 uncultured Clostridia bacterium
TTTAATGTTAATTTACATGCTCCTTGTTGTGGTGCACACCATCCTATACCATGTGTTAAACCTGATATATCTTTAATATCTTTTGCTTTTACCCATTTTCCTTCTTCTGGAATTGGTGCCGGTCCATGGTCTACTCCTTTTGCTACTTTACACATTCCTTCTAATTCTTTTGAATAAATCATCGTTTTTTGCTCCTTTCATTGTGCTTAGCACTTTTTTATATTTTTTTTAGTAAACTTTTTTTGTCTGCCTGTATTTGGTCTCCAGGCATGATAATTTGATTTATGACTTTTTCTTCTCTAGTTGTAACATATTCTATATTCTGTTCACTGTCATAGTTTTCTGTGTCATAGTCAACTATATTTTTAATATTTTTTATGTATATTCCTGTTTCATATCTTTCTCTTCTTTTTACTACCTTTTCACCTAGTAAATATCTTTCAATAATGTCATGTTCTTCTTTGCTTAGTTGTTCTTCTTTTATGCCTAAGTTGTTGTATCTCCAAATTATATGTCTTTCATAACTTGAAAATTTTGATTTTGTTAAGTCTTCATAGTCATATTCTACTTTGAATTTTACGCCTTCTATTTTCATAGTTATATTTGACCATGTTTGCGTGATTTCTATTTTTTTGAATTCTTCTCTTAGGTTAACTATTTTTTCATATAATATATTTACTAATTTTATGTATTCTTTTTCGTCTAGATTGAATTTTCGTGGTATTTCATAGACATTTACAGGGTTCTTCTTAAATATTCCTTTTGGAATATAGTAGAAGAATAATTCCCCTGTTTGGCGTTTGTCTATTAAGTCTGATACTGAAGCATATAAATACATTTTTTCCCATTTTTCTGGTATCATATAAAATATATGTCTTTGTATTTCCTCATACATCTCTTTTATTTTCTTTGTATGTTTTAACATATTTACCCCTATTCTCTGATTAATAGGCTTTCTCCTGTCATTTCTTCTGGTTGTTTTATTCCCATTAAATCAAGCATTGTTGGTGCTAAATCTGCTAATTTTCCGTTTTCTTTTAGTTTATATTCTTTATTAGCTGTTACTAGTATAATTGGCACTGGATTTGTTGTATGTGCTGTATGTGGCTCTCCTGTTTTATAGTCTATCATTTGCTCTGCATTTCCGTGGTCTGCTGTTATTAATAGATTTCCTTGTTTTTCTTCTATTATTTTTACAATTCTTCCTACACATTCGTCTACTGCTTCTACTGCTTTTATTGCTGCTTGTAAACTTCCTGTATGGCCTACCATGTCTGTGTTTGCAAAGTTTAGAATTACTACATCATATTTGTCATTTTCTAGTGCTTCACATACTTTGTCTGTAACTTCATATGCACTCATTTCTGGTTTCATATCATATGTCTCTACTTTTGGTGATGGTACTAGTATTCTTTCTTCTCCTGGATATTGTTTTTCTTCTCCACCATTAAAGAAGAATGTTACATGTGCATATTTTTCTGTTTCTGCTATTCTTAATTGTGTTAGTCCTGCTTCACTTACAACTTCTCCAAATGTATTTTTTAATGGCTCTTTTTTGAATGCTATGTGTACATTTGGCATTGTTTCGTCATAACTTGTGAAACATACATAATATAAGTTCATTTTTTTAGTTTCAAATCCGTCAAATTCTGGGTCGACTAAAGCTCTTGTTATTTCTCTTGCTCTATCTGGTCTGAAATTGAAGAATATTACAGAGTCATTTTCTTCTATTTTTGCTACTGGTTCGTTTCCATTGCAAATTACTGTTGGTACAACAAATTCGTCAAATACTTCTTTTTGATAAGAGTCTTCTATTGCTTTTATTGCGTCTCCTGCTTTTTCTCCTTCTCCATTGACTAGAGCATCATAACATTTTTGAACTCTTTGCCATCTCTTGTCTCTGTCCATTGCATAAAATCTTCCTGAAAGTGATGCTATTTTTCCAACGCCTTTTTCTTTCATTTTTTCTTGTAATTCTGCAATATATGTTTCTGCAGATGCTGGTGGAGTGTCTCTTCCATCTAAGAAACAGTGAACATATACGTTTTCAAAGTCTCTTCTTTTTGCCATTTCTAATAGTCCATATAAATGTCTATTGTGGCTGTGTACTCCTCCGTCTGATACTAGTCCTAAAATGTGTAATTTTGAATTGTGTTTTTTGCAGTTTTCTATTGCTGCTATGAATTCTGGATTACTGAAAAAGTCTCCATCTTCTATTGCTTTTGTTATTCTTGTTAATTCTTGATATACTATTCTTCCTGCTCCTATATTTGTGTGTCCTACTTCTGAGTTTCCCATTTGTCCTTCTGGTAATCCTACATGTAATCCACTTGTAAATATGTCTGTGTTTGGATATTTTTTCATTAGTTTATCAATATTAGGTGTGTTTGCTAGTTTTATAGCATTTCCGTCTTTGTTTTTGTTGTCTCCAAAACCATCTAATATCATTAGCATTGTTACTTTATCTTTCATTACTAGTCTATGTTAGTTTTTTACTAACATATTCCTCCTTCCTTTTATGCATTCAAATTTTGATTTTAATGATTTGATTTTTTCTTTGGAGTAATGCGAATTTTTAATGCGTTTTAAATTAACTATCGTAATTTACTATTTTGGCAAATTCGTCTGGTTTTAAACTTGCTCCTCCAACTAGACCGCCATCAATATCTGACATTTCAAATATTTCTTTTGCATTATTTGATTTTACACTGCCTCCATATTGTATTATAACTCCATTTGCTACATTTTGTCCATAGATTTGACAAATTTTGTCACGAATTGACTTAATTGCTTCATTTGCTTGCTCTGATGTTGCTGTTTTTCCTGTTCCTATTGCCCAAATTGGCTCATATGCAATTATTGTGTTTTGAACTTGTTCTTCTGTTAGTCCTTCTAAAGCTAGTTCTGTTTGTTTTGTAATTATTTCTTGTGTTTGGTTTGCTTCTCTTTGTTCTAGAGTTTCTCCTACACATACGATTGGTTTTAAATCATTTGCAAATGCTGCTTTTATTTTTTTGTTTACTGTTTCATCTGTTTCATTAAAATATTGTCTTCTTTCAGAGTGCCCTATTATAACATATTCAACTCCTATTGATTTTAGCATTTTTCCTGAAACTTCTCCAGTATATGCTCCACTTTCTTCAAAGTGCATATTTTGTGCTCCTATTTTGATGTTTGTTCCTTGAGCTGTTAGTAATGCGTAAAATAGGTCTGTGTATGGTACACATAGTATTACTTCATTTTTTGTTTCTTTTACTAGTGGTGCTAGTTTGTCTATAAAATCTATTGCTTCATTTGGAAGCATGTTCATTTTCCAGTTTCCTGCAATTACTTTTCTTCTCATAATTTTCTCTCCATTTTAATCATTCTTTTTTATTTATCTTGCAAGCACTCAATGCCTGGCAACTTCTTACCTTCTAAGAATTCTAGTGATGCTCCTCCACCTGTAGATATGTGTGTCATTTTGTCTGCTAGGCCTGCTTGTGTAACTGCTGCAGCTGAGTCTCCACCACCAATTATTGTTGTTGCATCTAGTTCTGCAAGTGTTTTTGCTATTTCGTTTGTTCCGATTGCGAATTGTTCAAATTCAAATAGTCCTAATGGTCCGTTCCAGATTACTGTTTTTGCATTTTGTAATTCGTTTTTGAACATTTCTATTGTTTTTTCTCCAATGTCAAAACCTTCCCATTCATCTGGTATTTCTGTCCAAGCTACTGTTTTACTTTCTGTATCTTGTTTGAATTCTTTTCCTATTTTTGTGTCTATAGGTAATAATAGTTTTACTCCTTTTGCTTTTGCTTTTTCCATTGCTTCTAGTGCTAATCCTGTTTTTTCTACTTCACATAGTGAGTTTCCTACATTGTATCCTTGTGCTTTAAAGAATGTGTATGCCATTCCTCCACCTATCATTAAAGTGTCTACTTTGTCTAGTAAACTGTCTATTACACCTATTTTGTCTGATACTTTTGCTCCTCCTAATATTGCTACAAATGGTCTTTCTGGGTTGTTGATAGCATTTCCTAAGAATTTTAATTCTTTTTCTATTAAGAATCCTGCTACCCCTGGGATGTAGTCTGCTATTCCTGTTGTTGATGCATGTGCTCTGTGTGCTGTTCCGAATGCATCATTTACAAATATTTCTGCCATTGATGCTAATTTTTTTGCAAATTCTGGGTCGTTGTCTGTTTCTTCTCTGTGAAATCTTACGTTTTCTAGTAATAGTATTTCTCCTTCTTTTAAGTTTGTTGCTTTTGTTGTTGCGTCTTCTCCTATTACGTCATTTGCCATTATTACTTCTTTTTCTAGTAATTTTGATAGTTCTTTTGCTACTGGTTTTAGTGAGTATTCTGGTTTTACTTCTCCTTTTGGTCTTCCTAGATGTGATGCTAAGATTATTTTGCAGTTTTGTTCTAATAGGTATTTTATTGTTGGTAGTGCTGCTTTTATTCTTGTGTTGTCTGTGATGTTTTGGTTTTCGTCCATTGGTACGTTGAAGTCACATCTTACAAATACTTTCTTTCCTTTTAAATCAATGTCTTTTACTGTTTTTTTGTTCATTTTCATTCCTTCTTTCTTTTAGGTTTTTCCTAATTTTTTTGTTTGCTATTTTATAGTTTTTACCTATTTTTGCTGTTTGATACAATTTTATACTAAAAAAGAATACTTTTCAAGTATTCTTTTTATATTTTTAGCATTTTATTGTATCTTAATATGCTTATTGTATTGTGTATGTTCCGTTTGATTCTTGAAGTATGACATTAGAGTTTAAACAGATTACAGGTCGGAAGCCAATGTAATTGCTACTACAACCACTGCTACTCACATCGCCTCTATAACCCACATACATCAAATTTCCTGCTTCATTAGCTGTTGGGCTAGCTACCCACATACCATTAGCATTTGTTATGAAATTTATTACATATAAGCTATCATTTGTGTTCAACATATCTTCTATATTAGTTGTTAAATCTTCTTCCACATCTTTACTTACTTTATATCCTGTATTACTTACAGCTTTTGTTATATAATGTGTACCATAACTTTTGTTATATGATTTCATTACCATTTCTATTGTTGGTCCTCCAATTGCATAATCCGCCTTTTCTGATGCATCTTTATATACTCCCCATGCTGTTATATCCATCATATATGCTACTGATTTCATATTATAGTTTGTACTTGTAAAACTTTGACTAAAAAAACTATTATTTAATTTTTGCAATTTTATATTTGTTATGCTTTCTGATCCATTATAATCTTTTATTACATTATCCATTGCTAATTTATAATCACTATTTATATATATTGTTTGTGTTGCTGAATTTGGACATGCATCATATTTTATATAATTATCTGCTATTAAATATATATTTGTCCCATCTGAATAAAATATTTTTCCCCCCACGTCTGTTGTTACTCCTCCTGGTGTATAATTTACTTGTTTTACATATATTTCATTTTTGTTTGTAGCTTTTGCTATATCTGAGGCTGTTAAAAATTTATTTAATTCTGTTTCGTATTCATCTAATGTAGCTTTTTGATTTTCTTCGGCCTCTGTTGTTTTTTCTTTTGCTTCTTGTGCTTTTTTGAATATTCCTGTATTCGTTAATGCTGATATTGATATTCCCGCTAAAATAAGTAAAATAATAATGTATAGTAAATTACTGATGGTTAGTCTAGTAAAAAATTCCCACCCTTATCTACTTAATTTTGACTAACCATCTGTAATTATAATAGTGATAAACCGCGGAAACTTTCTATGGGGATTTATTTTTTCTTCTTCCTTATCTGGAAACTCTTTTTTGAACTTTTTATACTTTTTTTCTCAAAACTATTGCTTTTTGGGGTCTTTTTATTGTAAAATTGACATAAGGTTTCCCTCCCCATATTAAGGGGGATTGGACAATTTTTATTCAATTCCTTATTTTTATCCGGAGTCGGAATTTATTAAATGTCTGGTCTTGCAGAATGGACACAAATTAAAGTCAACGCCTAGCGTTTTCTTTAATATTTCAAGAGTGCTTAGCTCTTGGTGTTGGATGTTAGCCGTATTTGTAAGTTTCTTACATATGGCTAACTTCGTTTTTTTATTTCTATTTCCTAGTATTCCATAATGTCTTATTTTCATAAAATATGGTGGCAATATATGCATTAAAAATCTTCTTATAAATTCCTCCGCCTCTGATGTCATTTCTTTTTCTTTATTATACATTTTTGCTATCAACTCCTCATAATTTTCCTTATTTTTTAAATATTCATTTTTTCCATGAAATTCTAATTTTTCTTGTTTTAAATAATATAAAAATTTTCCTCTGAATTTTCTTGATAATACTTTTACCGGTATAAAAAACTTCTTCTTACTGTTTTTCAATTTTCCTATTTCATCTATTCCTCCTGTTGGCACTATTACATGTATATGTGGATGATATACTAATGTTTGTCCCCATGTATGTAATACTTCCATAAATCCTATTTCTGCTCCTAAATATTTTTTATCTCTTGCTAATTCTTCTAATGTTTCTGCCCCTGCTTTAAATAATATATTTCTTGTTCTCTTTTATATATCCATTTTTCCCTTGCTATGCTTTGACATTTTGGACAATCTCTATTTCTACATGAATTATAACTTATTTTTTTCCTTCTCCTTCCACAAATATATCTAATGGACTTTTTACTTTCTGATTGTTATTTGCTACATGCACATATGTCATTGTACTTCTTATACAACTATGTCCTAATAATTCTTTTACTTGCACTAGCGGTACTCCTTCTTCTACTAATTTTGTTGCAAATGAATGTCTTAAACTGTGTACTATAAATTCTTCACTTATTTTTGCTTTTCTTCTATATTTTCTAAAGAATACTCTTAACCTTTCTACTGTTAATGGTTTTCCCTCTTCATTTAAAAACATATATCCTTCTGGATGTTTTGGCTTGTACATTTGATAATATTTCCTTAACATTTCTAAACTTGCTTTGGGTAATACTGTGTACCTTTCTCGTTCTCCTTTTCCGTTTCTTACAAATATTCTCATATTTTTACTATCCACGTCTTCTATTCTTAAATTTGTTGCTTCTGATATTCTAAGTCCTGTTCCATATATCAACATGAATATTGTTTTGTATTCATATTTTTCGCATGCTTCAAAAAAGATATTAAGCTCTTCATCACTTAATATCTTTGGTAATCTTCTTTTTCCTTTTAACATTGGTATTTGTTTTTGGTTTATTGGCTTATCTAATACTACATCATACATAAATCTTATTATACTATTGTAATAATTTATACTTCTTGTGCTTAATTTTCTTTCTTCTTTCATGTGCTTTAATAAAAAATCTCTTAATTCTTTTGTGCTTACTTCTTCCATTGGTTTATTGAAATATTCTATTATTTCTTTTCCTTTGTGATAATAACTGTACTTTGTGTACTTTGAAAACCCGTCGAAGCTCCATATCTTCTTGTAATTTTTCTAATAATTCTTTGTTTGTCATAAACAAAAACCCCCTTAAAATATATTTGCAAATTGCTTTACATAATTATATTTTAAGGGGTTATCTATATTTTTTCAAGTATTTAACTTGTTTTTTCCTCTTTTTTATATACGACCTCCGCGCAAGCGGTTTAGTGCTATTGCTAAAACTAGGGCAACTAGTGTTATTCCTGTTTGATTTTCTCTTTTCTTCATTTGTTTTGCCTCCTTTTTATTTTTCTTTTTATTATTCTGCTAATTTTATTGTATATGCTTTTTCTGGTGTGCTTCCGTTTCCGGTATTATTTTCATCTATTTTAACATTAGATTTCAAAGTTATGATCGGTCGGAAAGCATATTCACTAGGATATCCACTACCAGTAGAATTATATAAAGATGTCAAATATATAATTTTTTGCATTACAACAGAAATGCTAAAATCTGCGTAATTAGATGGAACATTAACTACACGTGATGCTATCCAATATATTGTAGAATTACTATTTCCATAATCTAAAAATAATTCATAATATTTTGTTTTTTTAAAATCGTTTTTTGACATTGTTTTTTCCCAATAAGTCTGTGTTATTTCTATGCTTTCATTTGCTGTTGTACTTTCTTCATTTATAGGTTGTGTTTGTTCACTTAGTTCAAGTTCTCTCCCTTGTATTCCATCTATTGTTCCATTTTTCTCTCTTGTAAATAAGTTTGGATAATTTTTATTGTCACTATTTTTGATAGTTTTTCCATATTTTATACCATATGAATTGGTATATTGAGTGTAATCATATATCAAAGAATCTTGTATATCCTCTATTTTTATATTTTGCACATTGCTTGCTAATTTTGAATTATTGTATAAAGTTTTACATGCTTTATCTAACAAATAAACTGCATTATTATATCCCTTTGCTCCTTGTAATGCTATTGTTGAAGTTGTTGGTGTTGCACTTATTAATCTGACTTGTCCATCTTCTACATCAAGTACTCTCCATTTTAATTCCATTTCTTGTTTTAATGTTTCTGCTGTATTACTTGATGACCCTGAATATGTTTCTAATTCATCTAAAATTCCGTCTGTGCTTGCTGTATCCGGAATATATTCCACATAATCTCCCACATGTATTTTTCCTTCTACTTCTCCCGTTTCATCAAACATATCTGCTAGCGAAGTATATTTATTTAATTCTGTTTCGTATTCATCTAACGTCGCTTTTTGATTTGCTTCGGCCTCTGCTGATTTTTTCTTTGCCTCTTGTGCCTTTTGAAATATCCCTGTATTCGTTAGTGCCGATATTGATATTCCTGCCAGAATTAACAAAACAATAATTGTTATTACTAAAGCGACCAATGTTATCCCTTTTTGATTTTCCTTTGTTTTTCTCATTTTTCTCCTCCATTTTCATAAGTTTTCTGCAGGTTGTTCCTGTATTACAATTTTATCATAACAAAATTCACATTTCAACAATTTTTTTATGTTTTTTATCCAATTTTCAACTCCAATTTTTACCATTTCTCTTTTTCTTTGTTATCTCTAATTTCTAATAAAACATCTTCTTCTAAATTTTAAGAAAAAAAAGGTACCATTATTTTTGGTACCTTTTAATATTAATATTTAAATCATATGCATTAGAGTAATCTAATGTTGTTATTATATTCAATTGTTTTGTTTCTCCAGCTTGTAGTGCATCAACAATTCCGCCTAATGTAACAAGTTTATTTCCGTTTTTATCTAGCAAAGTTACATCCACAAGTGCTGTCTTTTTTTCCTTATTTCCCACATTTGTTACATCTGCTGTCAATATTGTTTGTTGTTCTGTTTCAGTTAATTTTATGTTTTCAAATTTCAAATCATCCACTTGCTTTGTTTCATTTAATTTTGAACTTTTATTTAATTTTGTTCCATCATCTAATATCTCCACAAACTCTTGTGACTCATATTCTTCAGCTGTTATTGTTGGTGTTTTTTCATCATTATTTTTTCTAATTTTTTGTACTGTTATAATTGCTAATGCAATCAATATTGCTACTAAGATTATTATTGATATAGTTTTTCTTTTTTTATTTCTAATTTTCTTTTTCTTTGAATCGTGTACTTTTGTTTTTTTTATTTTGTTTTGGTTATTTTTTTTCATTTGAATTCCTCCATTTTTGTTTTCTAAAAATACTATATCATAATTTTAGATTTAGTTCAATGACTATTTAAGAGAAATTTTATTAACCTTACCTTTTACTAGTTTTCCATCCAAAATGTCCTCTGCCAACTTGTCTTCCAATAGATTTTGAATTGTTCTTCTTAAAGGTCTAGCACCAAAGTTTTTATCAATTCCCTCTTTAGCAATTTTTTCTTTAACATCTGGCAAAAACTCAACTTCATATTTTTGCTCTTTTAGTCTATTTGCAACTTCTTTAAGCATAATATCTATAATTTGATTAATATCCTTGTCATTTAGTTTATGGAATACAATTATTTCATCAATACGATTTATAAATTCTGGTTTTAGTTCTTTTTTCAATTCAGCCATGACTTCTTTTTTAATTTCTTCATATTCTTTTTTTGCTTTTTCATCTTGTGCTGAATTTTCTTTCGAATTCTTTGTTTTATTTTCATTATCTTTTACTTTTTCGCTTGTAGAACTATTTGCAAATCCTAATTGTTTTCTATCAGTAATTAATCTGGCTCCTAAATTTGAAGTCATTATTATAACTGTATTTTTAAAGTTTACTGTTCTTCCTTGACTGTCTGTTAATCTACCGTCTTCTAGTATTTGAAGTAACATATTCATAACATCTGGATGTGCTTTTTCTATTTCGTCAAATAGTACTACTGAATATGGTTTTCTTCTTATTTTTTCAGTTAACTGACCTCCATCATCAAAACCAACATATCCTGGAGGTGCCCCTATTAATTTTGATACTGAGTGTGGCTCCATAAATTCTGACATGTCTAGTCTTATCATTGCATTTTCATCACCAAATAATGCTTCTGCTAATGCTTTTGAAAGTTCTGTTTTTCCTACACCAGTTGGTCCTAAAAATAAGAATGAGCCTATTGGTCTGTTTGGGTCTTTTAGCCCAACTCTCCCTCTTCTTATAGCTTTTGAAACCGCTTCTACTGCTTCATTTTGTCCGATTACTCTTTTATGCAATTCTTTTTCAAGATTTTTTAATTTTTCATTCTCATCTTCAGTTATTTTCTTAGCTGGAATACCTGTCCAATTAGCAATAACTTCAGCAATATTTTCTTCTGTTATTGTTACAACTGATTTGCTATTTTTGTTTTTCCACTTGCTCTGTTCTTTTTCAAACTTTTCTCTTAAAGTTTTTTCTTTATCTCTTAACTCTGCAGCCTTTTCGAACTTTTGATTTAATACAGCTTCTTCTTTTTCATTTTTCGTTTTTTCAATTTCTTCTTGTAGTTCTTTTAAACTATCTGGCTCTGTATATGTTTTTAATCTTGCTCTTGAAGATGCCTCGTCAATTAGGTCAATGGCTTTGTCTGGTAAAAATCTGTCATTTACATATCTAACAGCTAATTTAACAGCTGATTGAATTGCTTCATCTGTTATCTTTACATTGTGATGTGCTTCATATTTGTCCCTAATTCCTTTCAATATTTGAATTGTGTCTTTTTCTGATGGCTCATTTACAGTAACTGTGCTGAATCTTCTTTCAAGTGCTGCATCTTTTTCTATAAATTTTCTGTATTCATTTAATGTTGTTGCTCCTACTAATTGAATTTCACCTCTTGCAAGTAATGGTTTTAAAATGTTTGCAGCATCAATTGCACCTTCTGCTGCTCCTGCTCCAACTATTGTGTGAATTTCATCTATAAAAAGAATTATATCTCCTGCTTTTTTCACTTCGTTTAATGCTTTTTTTATTCTTTCTTCAAAATCACCTCTATATTTTGCACCTGCAACCATTCCAGATATGTCAAGTGTTACAACTCTTTTGTCTTTTAATACTTCTGGGACATCTCCTGATACTATTTTTTGTGCTAATCCTTCTACTGCTGCGGTTTTTCCAACACCTGGCTCACCTATTAAGCACGGATTGTTTTTTGTTCTTCTTGATAAAATTTCAATTACTCTTTCAATTTCTTGCTTTCTTCCTATTACTGGGTCTAGTTTTCCTTCTTCTGCTTTTTTGGTTAAGTCTTCACCAAATTGGTTTAATGTTGGTGTTTGATTGTAACTTCCTTTGCCTCTTCTTTTTGCTCCGTTTGTATTTCTTGAGTTTTCATCATTTGAGTTATAATCTTCTCCTTCATTTATTACTTTTACTATTTCATTATATAATTTGGGTATATTTGTGTTTAAATCTAATAATATTTTGGCTGCTATACAGTCACCTTCTCTTAGTATTCCTATTAATATATGTTCTGTTCCAATGTAGTTATATCCCAATTTTCTTGCTTCTATAAATGCTGCTTCTACAATTCTTTTAGTTCTTGGTGTAAAATCAATAATGTTTTCAATTGGCTCATCTCTGCCTATTAATTCTTCAATTTTGTTTAAAATATCATCAGCTGTTATGTCTTGATTTTCTAATACTTTTGATGCTATTCCATTTCCTTCTTTAGCTAGTCCGTATAATATGTGTTCTGTTCCTATATAATTATGTCCTAATTCTAAAGCTATGTCATTTGCAATTTCTATTGCTTTGTTTGCTCTACTTGTAAATTTATATGTCATTTTAATTCACCTCTTTCTTTAATTTTTGCGTCCATTTTAGGACTTTTAATTATTCATTATCTGCTTTACAACTTCTGCTCTCTTTATGTCGCGTTCCAAAGCTTCATAGTGTCCACCTAAATATTTTTGCATGTTTGCTGGTTTTGTATATAAAATTAATTGTTGAACTTTGCTATCATTTAATTCTGGTAATATTCCTAAATCTGTTCCCATTTTTATGTTTGATATTAGCTTTTGAGATTCTTCTAAAGATATTTTTCTACAATTGCTTAATATTCCATAACTTCTGTATATAGTATCTTCTAAATCAAGTGTGTCTTTTGCTAAAAATTTTCTTGCTTTTCTTTCTTGTTCAATTAATTTTTCTGTTACTATTTTGATGTTTTCAACTATTTCTTGTTCTGTAACTCCCAATGTTCTTTTATTAGAAATTTGAAAAATGTCTCCAAGTTCTTTGCTGTTCTCTCCATATGCCCCTACAATGTTTACTCCAAAATTGTTTATTGTATAAAATACTTTATTGATGTTTTTTGTTATTGTAAGTGCTGGTAAATGCACCATTACAGATGCTTTTAAGCCTGTACCACAATTTGTTGGCAAACTTGTTAGGTATCCATATTTTTTGCTTGTTGCATATCCTAAAACTTCTTCAATTTTTTGGTCTAGTTCTATTGCGTAATTTAATGTATTTTCTAACTCTAGTCCACTGCTAAATACTTGAATTTTTAAGTGGTCTTCATCATTTATCATTATGCAAATATTTTCTTCGTCATTTATTAGTATTGCTCCATTTTGATTCTGCATTGCGTATTCTGGACTTATTAAGTTTTTTTCTACTAAACTCATTTTGGTGATGTCATCCATGTCTTTTAGTTCTAAATATTTTAAACCATATCCTATTGCATATACATTTTCTTTTATTTTATTTTTTAAGTTTTCTATATCTTTTTCGTCTTTTAAATTAAACTTGAACTCTGGTAGATTTCTTGCAAATCTTATTCTTGTACTTGTTACTACATCTGATTCTTTTCCACTTTGTAAATACCAATTCATTTTTTTACTTCCTTTCAAAAATATTATTTTTAGTTTTTGGTTTTATTTTTTACTTGTCTGTATTACATTGTTTCCAATATATAATTGCTTAAAAGAAAATGTCTTTATTTTGACATTTTCTTGATTTCGTCTCTTATTTTTGCTGCATCTTCATATCTCTCTTCTTTTATTGCTAGTTTTAAATCTTCTTGTAGTTTTTCTATTTTATTTTCTTCTTTGTTTTCTTTTTTGTCTATGTTTTTACTTTTTTCTTTAAAGTTTACTTTATTGTCTGATATTTTTCCTATTCTTCCATTGTGTCTATTGGCTCCTTGCAATTTTTTTAATATTGGGTCCATTCTGTCTTCAAAAACATCATAACAGTTTGCACATCCATATCTTCCAGTATTTATTATGTCGTCAAATGTTGAGCCACAACTATCACAAGTTAGTTGTTTTACTCCGTTTATTAAAGGCATAAATTCTGGTGTGCTAAAGTCTTCTAAGAAGCTTCCAAAAAAGCTTGGTATGTCTAATGATGGCATACTAAAGTCCATTTTTGATGATATTCCTAGTTTTTGGCTACATTCTTCACATAAGTGCATTTCTTTTTTTACTCCATTGATATTTTCTGAGTATCTAACATTTGCTTCTCTTTTTCCACAGTTTTCACATAACATATTAATCACTCCTTTTAATTTTTTATTTTTTGCCTATGTTTAATAACATATCTTTGAATATTATATTTTAATCGATATTTAATGTCGTATTTTTAGTATTTCTTCTTAATCGATGTTTAACAGCATATTTTTGAATATTCTTGCTCGTACTTCGTCTTTTATTTCTTTGTTAAGTTTTAAAACATTGTCACTTGTTGCTACTTTTAATAGTTTGGCTTCTTGAGATGTTATTATATTATATGTCAGGAAGTCACTTATCAAAATGTCTATATCATTTGTTGTTATTGTTTTTCCTATATTATTTATTATATGCATTATATAGTCTGATTTTGTGTTTGTTATTTTTTTGATTTTGATGTTTCCTCCACCACCCCTTTTGCTTTCTACATAGTATCCTTGTGATGGTTTAAATCTTGTTGATATTACATAGTTTATTTGTGATGGTACACAGTTAAAGTATTGCGCTAGTTCATTTCTTTGTATTTCTATTAAGTCACTTTCGTCTTCATCAAATAAATCTTTTATGAATTCTTCTATGACATCTGACATTCTCATTTTATCAGCCTCCTTTTGATTTTTTTGTCTTTTTGTGCGTTTTTCTAACTTTTATTTTTTGTCTATGTTAATCTTATTAAAATGTGTTTTGTCTTTGACTTTCTTTGACCTACATTTATATTATACTCATGTTTTGTGATAATGCAATTTCTTTTTTTGACCTTTTCTGACCTTATTGGTGCTTTATTCTGTTATTTTCTTGTTTTATCTTTATTTTTCTCTTTTTTTTGTTATATTTTCTAACTTTTCTACATTTTCTTTTTGCTTTGACATTGGTACCCATGCAAAATATGATGTTACAAATTCCCCATATCTTGTTGTGTCTTCTCCCTCTTCTTCTCCATATTTTTTTGATTTGTCTTTATTCTGTTTTCCTAAATTTTCACTTAATATTTGATTTTTGAATTTATTTTCCATAAAGCACATACCTCCTGTTTTAAAGCATGTGCTTTTTTTTAGGTTTTATTCAATTTTACAATACAAAATGCAAATATTTATAAAATATGTTTCATACAATTTATTATGGTGATTATATGTTTTCAAAATGTCATTTTTTTGTATTAAAAATAAAGAGAAATCTCTTTGCACTAATATTTTTAGTCTTTGGAGCAAGTCTATTGCTATTTTCTAGTAGTAACTTGCCTGCAATAAAAAAAGGATTATCATTATGGGCAAATTCAGTCGTGCCTGCACTTTTTCCATTTTTCGTTGCTACAGAACTATTAATGAATACTAACTTCGTAGCCGTTCTTGGAAGATTTTTCAATAAGATAATGAAACCCTTATTTAATATTAGAGGTGAAGGTTCATTCGCTTTTATGATGGGACTTATTAGTGGTTATCCTGTCGGAGCAAAAATTGCTTGTGATTTTAGAGTTAATAATATTTGTTCTAAAGAAGAATGTGAAAGACTCTTGAGTTTTACAAATAACTCTGGTCCTTTATTTATAGTTGGAACAGTTGGAGTTAGTATGTTTGGTAACTCTATAATAGGCTTATTATTACTTATCACTCATATTCTTGCTTGTATTACTGTTGGCATTATTTTTAGATTTTGGAAATTTGGAAGGAAAAGTCCTGACTATATTAGCCCAAAAGCTTCTGCTTCTTCAAAATATAAAAATGTAACATTTTCTAATTTAGGGGAAGTTCTTGGAAAAAGCATTACTAATAGTATTTCTACAATTTTAATGATAGGTGGTTTTGTTGTTATATTTTCAAGTATAATTTCAATTTTAAAGTCTAGCGGTATTTTGAGTAGTTTTGTTGTATTGCTTACTCCTGCATTCAATTTTCTACATATTGATAGTCCTTTTATTTATGGTATTTTGACTGGTTTACTTGAAATTACTAATGGCATTAGTTCTGTTTCGAATATTAATATTAAATGTATTTCTGCTAATGTTATTATTACTGCTTTTTTGCTTGGTTGTGGTGGTTTGTCTGTTCTTCTTCAGGTTTTGAGTATTACTTCTAAAACAGATTTATCTATTAAGCCTTATTTTTATGGCAAGTTGCTACATGGTGCTTTGGCTGCTTTTTATACTTTTATTGCTATTAATGTTTTTCCTTTTTTTAATTTTAATTTGTAAAAAAGATATCTTAGATTAGACAACTAATCTCATTAGCTACTTTTTAGTTCATAATTTTGTTAATCATGAATATATTTTATTATGATTGGAGTTGATTTTATGGATAAAGATTTTAATAATATGCCACCATTCATGGACTTTTCTGCCTTTCAACAAATGAATGGTTTTAACCCTGCTGGTAGCCCTGACATGAATGATTTATATAGAGACCCTATGTTTAACCCTATGGCACAGTATGAACAGGCTTTTTTGTATTATAGATATTTATGTATGCAGATGGAATATAAAATTAAGTGTAAAGAATATGAAAAAATGTGTTCTAATAATTCTTCTAATTCTAATGAAAGAACTCAAAGAAGAGTTGAGTAATTGTTGATAATTCTTAAATTTAGCAAATATTAAAATATAATAAGAAAATAAGATGTGTAGGAATTATAAAATCCCTTTGCACATCTTATTTTTTTGATTTAATCCTCTTCTACAGTTAATTGATTTTCAATATTTAAAAGTCTATTATATTTAGCAACCCTGTCTGTTCTGCAAGGTGCACCAGTTTTTATTTGTCCTGCATTTACTGCAACCGCTAAATCTGCAATTGTTGTGTCTTCTGTTTCTCCAGACCTATGAGAAATTATTGTTTTATATCCTTTTTCTTTAGCTTCTTGTATTGTATCTAATGTTTCTGTTAAAGTTCCAATTTGATTTGGTTTTATTAAAATTGCATTTGCAACATTTTCTTTTATACCTCTTTGAAGTCTTTTTATATTAGTTACAAATAAATCATCTCCAACTAATTGAACTTTGTCTCCTATTTTTTGTGTTAATTCTTTCCATGATTCCCAGTCTTCTTCTGCCAAACCATCTTCTACTGATATAATTGGATATTTTTCAGTTAAATCTATAACATATTGTATCATTTCTTGTTTTGTTTTATACACATCTGTTTTCCAGAAATAGTATCCATCTTTTCCTGTTTTCTTGGCTTCGTCATACATTTCTGTACTTGCTATGTCTAGTGCTAGGCATATGTCTTTACCTGGTTCATATCCTGCTTTTTTTATTGCTTCTATTATTGAATCTAATGCCTCTTCTTCATCCTTTAAATCTGGTGCAAAGCCTCCTTCGTCTCCTACTCCTACTGAATGGCCTTTTTCTTTTAAGACCTTTTTTAATGTATGATATACTTCGACTCCACGTTTTAATCTTTCTGCAAATGTTATGCTTCCTACTGGTATTATCATAAATTCTTGTATGTTTATATTATTGTCTGAATGTTTTCCACCGTTTAAAATATTCATCATTGGAACTGGTAATTCTTTTGCATTTATTCCACCTATATAATTATATAATTCCATTCCTAATGAGTTAGCTGCTGCCTTTGCTACTGCTAATGATACCCCTAATATTGCATTTGCTCCTAAATTTGATTTGTTTAGTGTGTCGTCTAATTCTATCAATGTTCTGTCTATTTTTCTTTGGTCATATACATTCATATCGATTAGTTTTTTTGATATTTTTTTGTTTACATTTTCTACTGCTTTGCTTACGCCTTTTCCCATAAATCTGTTTTTGTCATTGTCTCTTAATTCTACTGCTTCAAAACTTCCTGTTGATGCTCCTGATGGAATCATTGCTGTTCCTGAGAATCCTCCTTCTGTTACAACTTCTACTTGTACTGTTGGATTTCCTCTTGAGTCTAATACTTCTAATGCCTCTATGTTTTCTATGGCTAAATATTCTTTCATTAATATACCACCTTTCAATTTGTTTCTTTTGATATTTTAGCCATTTTTTCCAGATTTATACATTATCTAGCTCACTTTTTTATTCCTCAACTGCATAGCATATTGGATAGTAGCCTCATTAATTTCACCAGAAGAAATACGAGCAATTTCCTCTAAAGTTTCTTTCTCATTTAATAATTTTATATTAGTATTAGTTCTCTCATTAATTACTCTTTTGCTAATAAAATAATTATAATCTGCAATTGCCGCAATACTTGGTAAATGTGAAATACATAATACTTGATGATTTTTAGAAATTCCATTTAATTTTTCAGCAACTGCACCTGCTGCTTTACCACTAATTCCAGTGTCTATTTCATCAAAAATTAAGACTGGCATTTTATCTGTATCTGCTAATACTTTTTTAATAGCAAGCATTATTCTTGACATTTCACCACCTGATGCAATTTTTGCTAATTGTTTTTCATCTTCTCCTAGGTTGGTAGTAATATAAAATTCTACTATATCTTTTCCGTTTTCAAAGAACTCTTCTTCATTGTAATCTACATGAATATTAATATTAGCATTTTTCATTTCCAAATCTTCTAAAACTTTGTTTATATTTATGCTTAATACTTTTCCATATTCATTTCTTAATTCATGCATTTTTTCTGCTAATGTTGTCATTTCTAATTTTAATTGCTTTAATTCTTTTTTTAATTTATTGTTATATTCGTCTAGATTTTCGATGTGATTTATTTCTGCTTCTATTTCATTTTTATAGTTTAAAATTTCTTGCACATCATTACCGTATTTTCGCTTTAAATTGTAAATTAAATCAAGTCTTTCTTCAATTTCATTTCTCTCTTGTTCGTCAAAATATACATCTTCTTTGTGTTCTGATATGTCTCTTGAAATTTCTTGTAATTCGTAGTAAATGTTTTTTAAATTACTTGAAATATCTTCATATTTTTTATCTATATTTTCTATTTTTTCTAATGCTCTTATTGCTACATTTATGCTATCTATACTATTTTCTCCTATTGCAATATCTGCTTCATTTAGATTCTTAGATATCTTTTCTGAATTTAGCATCAACTTTCTTTTTTCTTCTAGATTATCTTCTTCATTTACTTTTAAATTTGCTTCTTCTATTTCATTAAATTGATATCTTAATAAGTCAAGTTTTCTTTCTCTTTCTTTTTCGTCTCCATAGTTGTTTTTTAATTCTTGTTTTATCTCTAAATATTTTTCATATTTTTCTTTATATTGCTTTTTTATCCCAATTATTTTATCGCCAATAAATCCGTCTAAGTATTTTAGATGAAATTTGTTATCTAGCAAGCTTTGGTTATCGTTTTGTCCATGTATTTCAATGAATTTACTCATAAAGTTTTTTAATTCGTTTACAGTTACCATTCTTCCATTTATTTTACACATATTTTTACCATTGCTGTTTATTTCTCTTGATACAATGATATTTCCATCTATTGAGTTTTCGTTTTCTGGCTCATACATACATATTTCTACAAATGAGTTTGTTTCACCTTTTCTTATCATTTCTTTTGAAAATCTTCCTCCTGATATTATGCCTAATGAGTCTATTATTAGTGTTTTTCCTGCTCCTGTTTCTCCTGTTAATACGTTTAACCCTTCGTTTAAATCTATGCTTAAATCATCTATTATTCCTATATTTTTTATATGTAATGTTGATATCATAAAAGACCTCCTCAAAAATTTTCCATTTGCTTAAAGTGTGTATTTCTAAGTGTTTTTTCTGTATTGTATCACATCACTACAGAACAAATTATCCGCGATTTTTTGTTTGGTCTTATTATATATTTTTGATTTTATTTTGTCAATACTTTTGCGAACATTTTTTCTTTTTTATTTTTAAATGAGTTAAAAACTGGTCATTTTATTTCAAATTCCTAAAAAATCGTTCTCTTTTATATTCTGAATTTCCAGAGTCTGTAAACTCAACTGTTCCTTTAATCTCTGAGTCATTTATTAAGTTTTTTTCTTGTAAAATGTCTTTCAAATGCTTTGCAAGACTTGCTGCACCATTAAAGAACTCTACCTCTCCAAGCACTTCTTTTATCTCATTTTGTATTAGCGGATAATGTGTACATCCCAAAACAACATTATGAACTTTTCCTGCATGTTTAGATAAATTATCTTTTAAATATTCCTTTATTTTTTCTGAATTATTTTCTTCAATAATGTCTGCTAAACCTTTGCATGACATTAAATATGTTTTATGATTATCATATCTATTATATAATTTATGGAATTTTTTACTTTTTAGAGTTCCATTTGTTGCCATTACAAGTGTTTCATTATTATATGAAAAATCATGTACCATTTTATATGCTGGCTCTATTGCTATTATTGGTATTTCTGTGTATTTTTCTCGTAATGTTTTTGCTGCTTTTGCACTTGCTGTGTTACATGCTATTACTATTGCTTTGCATTTTTGTTCAATAAGGTTGCTTACTATTTTATCACAGATTTTGATTATCTCTTCATCTGTTTTGTCTCCATATGGGTTGTTTTTTGAGTCACTATAATATTTATAATTTTCGTTTGGTAATATTTTTATTATTTCTTTTAGTACTGTTACTCCGCCTATTCCTGAGTCAAAAATTCCTATGCTTTCATCTTTTTTCACAATTTTCATCCTTTCGCTTCACTTCGTTTCGCTCATCGTCATCCAAAATTTTTCAATTTTGTCTGCCAAATCTTGGGCTGTTTCGCTCTTCGTCATCCAAAATTTTTTATATAAATATTATATATAATTTTATATTTAAAAACAACAAAAAAGCAGAAAGTTTCTGCTTTTTATTGTTTATATCAAATTATATCTTTTTAGTAAATCTTCAACTACCGTTCCTTCTACTTTTTTTAATGCCTTTTTAGCAACAAGTTCCGTAGCAAAAGGTAACTTCATATCAGATAGCTTCTTGCCATCCATCATCTTTGAAGTTGAGTCAAGTAAAACTCGAATATCATAGCAAGAGCCAAATACTTCCGGAATACCTCTATCTACATCCAACAATGTATAGACCGCTTCCATAGCTGTTCTTACAGAATATTCTGTTGTGAATACTGTGTCTCTAACTGTATCTGCAAATTGTCCTAAAAATGCGAAGTTTCTGCATCCTTCTGGAACAACTTTTGGCCTATCACCCGCTGTTCTAGGCATAAAGAATGCTGTTATATATGGCATCATACAAGGTACACAATTTGCAGAATTTGTAGCCAATTCTTCTATTTGGTCTTCTGGCACACCCAAATGATATAACCATTCTTCTGTAATTTCTTTACCTGTACATTCTCTCATTGGTTTCTTTATATAGTTTCCAGGTTTGTTTGTGAATAAGCCATAAACCCATACCACCAATTGTCCTTTAGGTTGATTTTTGAAGTGTGGTTGTCTATTTATTGTCCAACTCATTAGCCAATTTGAGTCTTTTACTGAAACAATTCCTCCTGTTACAACTCTACCGCTGAATGGGTCTCTTTTACAAATTTTTTCTATATATGGAGGAATTCTATCGTCTAATGTTGTAACTGTTGCAGACTCCCAATTTGTTTTAGAAATATCTGAACAGAATTTATCTGGATGTCCAAAGTCTTGGCTTTGTCTTGCAATTTTTCTCCATAAATCCCAACATGCTCCCTCTCCATTTTGTATAGTTAAATCTGGTGCAGTATTTTGGTCTCCAAGCATTGCTTTTTCTGTACAACTTCCATTTGTGACAAATACTAAATCATTTACTGTTAAATTGATTGTTTCTTCTTCCCCATTGTGAATGCATATTATTTGTTTTGCAGTTTTCTTTTTCCCATCAATATCAAATACTACATTTATAACTTTTGTGTCATATTGGAATTGAACTCCATGGCTTTCCAAGTATTTTACCATTGGCATTATTAATGATTCATATTGATTATATTTTGTGAATTTTAATGCTGAAAAGTCTGGTAATCCACCAATATGATGTATAAATCTTTGAATATATAATTTCATTTCTAGTGCACTATGCCAGTCTTCAAATGCAAACATTGTTCTCCAATATAGCCAGAAATTTGATTTAAAGAATTCATCTGTAAATACATCTGTTATCTTTTTATCATATAAATCTTCATCTTTTGTCATAAATAATTTTATTATTTCCATTGATGCTTTTTCAGATAGTGTGAATTTTCCATCTGTATGTGCATCTTGACCTCTTTTTACTGTTGCTCTCATTAATGAATAATTGGGATCTTTTTTGTTTAACCAATAATATTCATCTAATACTGATGCTCCTTCTGTTTCTAATGATGGTATTGAACGGAATAAATCCCATAAACATTCAAAATGATTTTCCATTTCTCTTCCACCACGAATGATAAATCCTTTTTGTGCATCTTCAATTCCGTCACATGCTCCTCCTGGTAATTTTGCTTCTTCTAATATGTGAATATTTTCACCTTTCATTTGTCCATCTCTTACCAAAAAGCATGCTGCTGCAAGTGATGCTAGCCCTGCTCCTACTAGGTAGGCAGATTTGTTATCTACTCCCTCTGGTTTTCTAGGGTGTGCAAATGCTTCATAATTTCCATTACTATAATACATATTTTATTCCTCCTTTGTTATTGAAGTATTATAAAAACAATTTTTTAAAATTTTCAATATACAAGTATTTTAATATGTATAATTTTTGGACATTTTTATGTTTTTGTATAGATTTTTTTATCAATTATTTCTTAACTTTATTATATTTTATACTGTAACTTTACCATATATTGTATTAGTTTTTAATTTTGCATTTTTTCTAATGCTTTTTTGAAATCACCTTCAATAATATTGTTTAACTTTCTTATTATACCCTCTGGTTTCTCTTTCATACCATCTTCTATCCATGCTTGTAAAATTCCAACAAAACCATATTTATAAAAATCAGCCATAAATTTTTTATCTTCTACTTTTATATTCATTCCTTCTGACTCTTTGTCAATAAAGCCAATTAATAATTTGTTTGTCTGCATATAAATAAATCTTAATAAATACTCTCTACTTATTGAGTTATATGTGTTTTTTACAAATTCTTTATTTTTTAATACATATTTAAAAATATATAAAAAACGTTGCTGCCATTCTTCATCTTTATTCTCAATTTCGTCTATAACTTCGTTTTTATATATCCATTCTAATAAGTCATATATGTCTTTAAAATGATAATAAAATGTTTGTCTGTTTACTCCACATTCGTCTGTTATATTTGATATTGTTATTTTTGATAGTTCTTTTTTTGAAAGTAATTTTTTTAAAGATACTGCTAGTGCTTTTTTTGTTAATTCTGACATATTTTCTCCTTTTTTTCTTTGGATTTTCTTCTACTTTGTTATTTCAATAATCCAATTTAATATATCTTCATATACTTTTTTATTTTCTAATTCATTTAAAATTTCATGACTCATATTTTCATACAAATCACTGCTTATATTTGTATAACCTAAATTTTTCAAAAATGTTTGGGCCTTATACCATGCCTTAATTGATGATATTACAGGGTCATCACTTCCTGCTATAAAATATATTGGTAATTTCAAATTATTTTTTCTATATATTTTAGGATTATAAATATCTATCATTAACCTGATTATATTTTCAAATCCGTTTAATGTGTAATCATATTGACATAGTTCGTCTGCATTATATTTTTCTACAATTTCCCTGTTGTTGCAAATCCAACTGTTTTTTAATTTGTCATCTTTGTCATATCCATTAAACATTAAATTTTTAACAAATTTACTACGATATTTTTCACCTTTAAATATTTCCATTGTTTTTACTATTGCTAATCCTAATTTTGCATTTACATTTTTGCTTGGTGAGCCACATACTATTAATCCATCTATTTTGTTATCATATTTTGCAATGTATTTTCTTACTATCATTGAACCCATGCTGTGTCCAAATAGTATAATTTTTTTACCGTTGAATTTTTCTTTTAGATATCTTGTTATTTGATATAAGTCTTCTATTACTGCTTCTGCTTCATTTTCATAAAAATATCCTATGTCTTCTTTGTTCTTTAGACTTTTTCCATGTCCTCTGTGGTCATTTATAAAACTTGCATATCCGTTTTTTGCTAGATATTTCATAAAGTCTATATATCTTTCTTTGTGTTCGTTCATTCCGTGTGCAAGTTGCACTACTCCTTTTATTTCACCTTCTGGCTGTATTAGTAGACAGTCTATTTCTAGCTCGTCAATTTCTGATATAATTTTGATTTTTTCTTCTTTCATATATGACCTCTTTTCTTTTTCAATAACCTGATTGTTACCTGATTTATAATGTCAATTATAAATCAAAAGTATAAAATACTTCCTTATATTCTTTTCCTAATTTGCAAATTTTCTGTTCATAAGTTGATAATTTGCCACCCCATAATTCATATATATTCCTTGCTTTTTTATTATCTTTTAAAACTCCAATAACATATTTTCCTGCTCCATTTTCCTTTGCCCACTTTTCAAACTTTTTCTTAAAAGTACTCCCAATTCCTTTTCTTTGAAAATTAGGATCAATATATAATCCTACCAAATCTGCATATTCTGAATTAAAATCTTCATAGTTTGAATTAATAACCCCAAACATTACTCCAACAATTTTATCTTCAAATTCTGCTACAAGTGCAATTTTATCATTGCTGTTATATATATTTTCATTAAAATGTTTTTCTTTTTCTTCTGTATTTTTTTCTTTTTCTAAAAATACCTCTTCTGGGAAAATATTCTTGTATGCATCTCTCCATACTTTATTTACAAACTTGTACCATTTTTTTGCATCGCTATCTTCTACTTTTCTTATCTTTATATTTGTATCCATTTTATCACCTTTTAATTTTAATAAAAACTTAAATTAACCCTTTTACTTTTTGTTTTACCTCATCTAATGTTGTAAATTGAATTGCATTTATACCAAGTTCATTTGCACTTTTAACATTATCAAAAATATCATCTATAAATATTGTTTCTTTTGCTTGTAAATTGTATTTTTCTAATAATTTTTCGTAGATTTCTATATCTGGCTTACAAATATGTACTTCACATGAATATACTCCTCCATCTACTAAACTAAAAAAATCAAATTGTGATACAAATTTATATGTATCTTCTGAAATATTAGATAAAATATATATTTTGAATCCTTGTTCTTTTAATTCTTTTAGAAATTCTGCCGTATCCCTCTTTATTGTATGCATTTTTACCCAGTCTTTTTGTAATACTAGTTTTATTTCGTTCTCTAAATCAGGATTTTCTTTTACAATTTTTTTTATCAAATCTGTATTGTGTCTATATATTCCTCTATCATATTCTATCCAATCTCTACTTTTAAATATTATCTTATATAGTGTTTTCTTTGTTTTTTCGCCAAATTCAAATTTTTCTAAATATTCTAGTGGATTAAATTGCATAAGTACGCTTCCTAAATCAAATACAATATTTTTAATCATTTTTTTCATCCTTTCTAATGCCATCTAAACAATTATCATAAATAAATCGTTTTAGATTATCAATTTTTTCTTCGTCTTCGTAGTATGAAATTAATTTTTCTCCAAACTCTTCTTTATATTCTTCAGCAACAGATATAATTCCTTTTCCATTTTTTATAAGTTCATGATTTGCAATCAACATAGCTGTCCTTCTATTTCCATTTTTATTCTCCTGTCTTTATTAACTGATTATTTTTTCTATTATATTGCACATCTATTATATCAGCTCTTGTTTTTATTATCAAGTATCAGAATATATATATCCTAATTTGTAGTGTATTTCTTTATGACAATTGGAACATACTAGCATACATTTTAATGCTTCTGACTTATATTCTTTCCATGACATAGTATTTCCTGAACCTAGTTTGAATTCTTTAATACTAGGATCCTTGTGGTGAAATTCTAATGCATCTATGCATTTATCGTATCCACATATACAGCATTTTCCGCCTAATAATTTTACTGCTTGTTTTTTCATATTGTTTCTTAATATAGTTTTTTGGTGTTTTCTTGTATTATTATTTAATCTTGTTGATTCACCACTACAGTCATAACAATAAATTCTTGTAGCACTTTTTGTTTCAAATTTATTCTCGCATATTTCACATATTTTTATCATATTTTCACATCCTTAATGTTATAATTATATAATATATTTTTATTTTTTTATAGCGAACATAATAGAATTTTTTGATTTTTATATTTGTAGTTTTTATTTTAATATTGACTTTTATATTTTATTTTTGTATAATGCTAGTATTCATTGATTTTTGTGAATAGCAAAAAAGCCTTGTAAATGTTACTTTACAAAGCTTTTTATTTATTGGCTCCTCTTGTTGGACTCGAACCAACGACCTATCGGTTA
>CAKPAB010000018.1 GCA_934132805.1 uncultured Clostridia bacterium
TCGAACCCACGGTAGGCTATTAACCTACGCCAATTTTCAAGACTGGTGCCATAAACCAACTCGACCACCTCTCCATTTTTTAGACAAACATTTTTAAAATTGCCTAACGACAGTATTTATATTAGCATTTTTAAAAACATTTGTCAATAGATTTTTTAATATTTTTTAATTTTGTCGTCCACTTTGTCGCCCACTTTAATCATTTAATTTACTCTAATCAATTTTTAAATTTTGCTAACCATTTGCTAACCAACATTACTAGCCTTATTAATTTCATTAAAAAGTCTAATTAATTTTCATCTATTTCTCCCTATAAACACCTCTAGAGTCCATAGCTCTTTTTATAGCCTCAGTCTCTTCATCAGACAATGTATAAGAAGATTTTCCATTTTCAACAGGTTTTGCATAAATATTAGACATTTCTCTAGAATAAATACCATTAAAAACCACACCGGTATTTTTATCATCTAATAAAGCAACTGCAAAACTCAAATCGCTACCAGTATCTCTAAAAGCACTATACCTAACAATCCCAACCTTTTGAATGCAATTTGACAAATTATCATCTAAATTCTTACAAAAAGCCATTATTTCAGCATTTTGCTTTTCAACTCTATCAACTTTATACATAAAATTTTCTAAATCTTCTTCTAAATTCTTTCCATTTCCCAACTTTTTCATAAATTTATCATATTTGCTTTTAATTTTTAAATTGCTTACTAATAATCCTAAAAAAGCTATAAACAATAAAAGTATAAAAGCACTCATAATTAACAAATAATTATCTGTTTTTATAAATTCTAACATCTAATCAACCTTTCTATTTCATTAAATTTAAAATTCTTTCCAAATCATCATTTGATGCATATTCAATTATTATTTTACCTTTTTTCTTTCCAGGTGCCATCTTTACCTTTGTTCCAAAAAATCCTTGAAATGTATTTTCTATATCTTTATACAAAATATTCATTCTTTTTAACTCTTCTCTTGAAACTTCTTTTTTGTTTATTCTTTTATTTGTTGCTTCTAATTCTTTAACAGGTGCACCTCTTTCAATAATATCAACAGCAGTTAAATACTGTTTTTCAGGATCTGTAATTGATAGTAAAGCTTTACAATGTGCTTCTGTTATTTTTCCTTGTTTTGCAAATTCAAGAACTCTAGGCTCTAAATTTAAAACTCTTACAGAATTAGCAATTGCACTTCTACTTTTTCCTAATTTTTTTGCAACTTCTTCTTGAGTTAGTCCATATGATTGCATTAGATTCTTTATTCCTACTGCTTTTTCAAATGGGTTTAAGTCTTCCCTTTGGATATTTTCTATTAATGCTATTTCATTGTTTTTTCTTTCATCATCTTCTCTTACTATTGCAGGAATTTCCTCTAAACCTGCTAATTTACAAGCTCTCCATCTTCTTTCTCCTGCAATAATACTATAATATCCTTCTTTTTCAGTTACTATTATAGGTTGAATAAGTCCATATTCTTTTATAGATTCTGCCAATTCTTCTAATGCTTCTTGATTAAAATTTTTTCTTGGTTGGTCTCTGTTTGGCTCTACTTCTGTTATTTTTAGATTTTTTAGAACATCATCTTCTTTTACTTTTTCTTCTTCTGGTGTAGGCCCAAATAATGCATCTAAACCTTTTCCTAAACCTGTCATTTTAGGCATATCAATCACTTCCCTTTCTTATTATTCTTCATTAATTTTTAAGAATTCTTTTGTAAATTTTTCGTATGTCTTGGCTCCTTTTGAACGTGGGTCATACTCTGTTATAGGCATACCATAACTTGGTGCTTCGCTTAGCCTTACATTTCTTGGTATTACTGTTTTATAAACCTTTTCTCCAAAGTATTTTTTTACTTCTTTTACAACTTGATTTGAAAGGTTTGTCCTTGCATCATACATTGTAAGTAATGCACCTTCTATTTCTAATGTTTTATTTAAATGTTTTTTTACTAGACTTATTGTATTTAATAGTTGTCCTAGTCCTTCTAAGGCATAATATTCGCATTGTACTGGTATTAAAACACTATCTGATGCTGTAAAGGCATTTAGTGTAATTAGACCTAATGATGGTGGACAGTCTATTAATATATAGTCAAATTTGTCTCTTACTTCTTCTAATTTTTCCTTTAGTCTTTGTTCTCTTGACATCATTGATACTAACTCTACTTCAGCACCTGCTAGGTTTATATTTGATGGACATACTAGTAGGTTTTTTATCATTGTTTTTTCTACAGTTTGTACCATTTCTACGTCTGTTACTAATATGTCGTATGTTGAGTAGTCTACTTCTTTTTCAGCTCCTACTCCACTTGTTGCATTCCCTTGAGGATCTGCATCTATTAGTAATACTTTTTTTCCTTTTTTTGCAAGCATTGTGCTTAAGTTTATTGTTGTTGTTGTTTTTCCAACTCCACCTTTTTGGTTTGCTACAGATATTATTTTTCCCACAATTTTTGCCCCCATTTCTTATTGTAAATATTTACTTACCGCTTTCTTTTATTGCTATATTTATAATATACAAATTTTTCTAAAAAGTCAATGTTTTTGTTGTTTTTTTAGAAATTTTTTTGTTTCTAAGTTGCAATTCATAGTCTATAATTTGGTCTATAGCACAAGTGGGGCTTTATAGGTATATATTTTATATTGTATCTTGTTCATTACGTTCAAAAAGAAAATCTAATATAAAGAACTGAGCCTCTCTCACTCAGGCCAAAACTGTATATATGTATATGGTTTTAGAATTCTTGAATGCAATTGAAACAATATTAGAATTTCTTAAAAAATAAATGGAAAGAGTTCACAAAGTGGAAGGGTGCCATTTATTTTTTTAGAAATTCTTATATTGTGTAATGCAGCCGAAAGAATTATCAAAGCATATACATATATACAGTTTTTCCGTGAGCATTCCTCAGTTTTTTATTTAAGATTTTCTATTTTTCACTTCAATCAATCGATACAATATAAAATATATACCTATAAAGCCCCACTTACGCTATAAACCAAATTATAGACTATGAATTGTAACTTATTAAATAAAAGTTCTTTAAAAAACATCACAAAAAAACCACTATATAAAAATATAATGGTTTAAAACTTTATTTTAATGGCTCTTTAGCAGGCAAACCCGCTTTTCTAGGAAATCTTGCCGGAGTATTTTTAACCTTATCCAAAACAACAACACTTCTAGAAATATCAGAATCAGGCAAAACAAACTCATCAACACACAAAACTTTTCCCCCAAGAAGACTAACCGCATTTTTACTAGAAACAAGTTCATCCTCAACATTGTTCCCCTTCATACAAATACATTCTCCACCAATTTTGCAAATAGGCAACAAATACTCAGAAAGAACAGAAAGATTCGCAACAGCTCTAGCAGTAACAAAGTCAAATTTTTCTCTATAAATCTTATTTTTGCCAAAATCTTCAACTCTACTATGAACAGTAACTATATTTTTCAAATTCAATTTAACTATAACATCATTTAAAAAATTTATTCTCTTATTTAAAGAATCAACCAACGTTATAGTCAAATCAGGTCTTAATATTTTTAAAGGAATTCCTGGGAAGCCTGCCCCTGTACCAACATCTGCAAGACTAGCATTTTCTTTTAAATATTTATTTATAGTTAATGAATCTATAAAATGTTTTAATACAATTTCTTTATGGTCTGTAATTGCTGTCAAATTTATTTTTTCATTCCATTCCAATAATAAATTCATATACTCATAAAATTGATTCAATTGTTCTTCAGAAAACTCAATTTTCAATTTTTGCCCATATTCAATCATTATTTTTTTAAATTCTTCTATTTTCATCTAATTATATTCCTTTCAATTTACATTTTATAATTTTGTATTTTTTAATTAGAATTTTTATTTACTTGCAAATAAATTAAAAGTACAGAAATATCAGCAGGAGAAACTCCTGAAATCCTAGAGGCTTGCCCAATTGAGCGTGGTCTGAATTTGTCAAGTTTTTGTCTAGCTTCCAAACATAAACCATTTATTGAATTATAATCAATATTCTCAGGCAACAATTTTGTCTCCATTTTTTTGAATTTTGCTACTTGTTCTTCTTGCATTTTTATATATCCTTCATATTTTACTTGAATTTCGACTTCTTCTTTTTCTTGTAAAGTAAGATTTGGTCTATCTCGATCGATTGGAGCTAGTTTTTCATAATTTAATTCTGTTCTTTTTAAAAGTTCTGCCATCTTTGTACCTGTTGTAAGAGGTGATGTTCCACAATTTATCAACAAATCATTCACTTCTTTTGTTGGTTTTACAATTAAATTTCTTAATCTTTCTATTTCTTTTTCAATATTTGCTTTTTTAGTTAAAAATCTTTGATATCTTTCCTCAGAAATCAAGCCTACTTCATGACCTATTTCTGTTAATCTTAAATCAGCATTGTCTTGTCTTAAAAGTAGCCTATATTCGGCTCTAGAAGTCATCATTCTATATGGCTCATTTGTTCCTTTTGTAACAATATCATCAATTAAAACGCCTATATATCCTTGTGTTCTGTCTAAAATTACAGGGTCTTTACCTTTTATTTTTTGTGCAGCATTTATTCCTGCAATTAGTCCTTGGCACGCTGCTTCTTCATAACCAGAAGTTCCATTTGTTTGACCTGCCATAAATAAACCGTCTATTCCCTTATATTCTAAAGAAAGCTTTAAATTAGAAGGGTCTATACAATCATATTCTATAGCGTATGCAGATCTTGTAAATTCAGCATTTTCTAGGCCTGGTATTGTATGATATAGAGCTATTTGCACATCTTCTGGTAAAGATGAGCTTAAACCTTGTATATACATTTCATCTGTATCTAATCCTACTGGCTCAACAAATGCCTGATGTCTAGGTTTGTCACTAAATCTTACAACTTTATCTTCTATAGATGGACAATACCTTGGACCTGTACCTTCTATCACTCCTGCATATAAAGGTGATCTATGTAAATTGTCTCTTATAATTTGATGTGTTTTTTCATTTGTGTATGTTAGATAACAATCAACTTGCTTTAACTCATCGATTTCATCTTCAAACGAAAATGGTAAAATATTTTCATCTCCTTTTTGTACTTCCATCTTAGAGAAGTCTATGCTTCGCTTGTTTATTCTAGCTGGTGTTCCAGTCTTAAATCTTACCAAGTCTATACCTATACGTTTAAGCGAATCTGATAACTTATTAGCTGCTGCAACTCCATCTGGCCCACTTTCTTGTGAAAATTCTCCCATAAATATTTTTCCTTTTAGATATGTTCCTGTAGCAACTATAACAGCTTTTACACCATAAATAGCTCCAGCTGCAGTTTCTATCCCCACAACCTTGCCATTTTCGACCTTAATATCCACAATTTCTCCCTGTTTTAGAAATAAATTTTCTTGTTTTTCTAAAGTATGTTTCATTTCTGCGTGATATTTTTTTCTATCGGCTTGTGCTCTTAAAGAATGAACAGCTGGGCCTTTAGAAGTATTTAACATTTTAATTTGAATCATAGTTTTATCTATGTTTTTCCCCATTTCTCCACCAAGTGCGTCAATCTCTCTTACTAAATGTCCTTTTGAACTTCCTCCTATGTGTGGATTACATGGCATATTTGCCACAGCCTCTAAGCTTATAGAAAATACCAATGTTTTCATTCCTAATCTTGCTGCAGCAAGTCCTGCTTCACAGCCTGCATGTCCTGCTCCAATTACTGCTATATCATAATCTCCAGCAAAGTAACTCATTTTTTTCTCCTTTCCATGAGAAACAGAAAACACTGTTTTATATACAATAATACAAATTTTTACCTATCAGTGTCCATCTTATTTTGTCGAATTTTGTCGAACGTCTCTATTTCCGTAAATCAATGGGCTTTTGTATATTTTTACAATCAAGTTCTTTTCTTTGTTTTTTAATTTTATATTTTATGTATACTGTAATATTTGTTCGCCCTCTAAACTGTTCTTTTTATTGATTTATATATGCTTTCAGCCTATTTTTTAAGCTTATAAATTCATTGTTTACTTATTAGTGTGTTTTCTTTTTCTCTTATTTCAATTTATTCTATATTTTTCTTTTTATTTTCGTCGTATTTCGTTTTTATTGTTTTATATATGAAATTATATGTATTTGTATATAAAATTTGATTACAATCCATTTTCGTGTCTGCTATATTATTTTCCTAAACAGAACTTAGAAAAAATTTCATCTATAATATCATCAGTTACAACTTCACCTGTTATATTTCCCAAATCTTCCAAAATATCCTTTATAAAAATTGCCACTATATCTACTGGCATCTGCTGTTCAATTGTATCCTGAGTCTTTTTTACATTTTCAATAGCTTTAGAAATTAAATTTTTATGTCTCAAGTTAGTAATAATTACATCATTATCTACATTAATTTCCTCTAAATTAAACATTTTAGAAATTAATGCATATAATTTTTCTAGTCCATCTCCATTTAATGCTGAAATTTTTATAACATTATCAGTAATATTGGTAAATCTTTCATCATTTTCTTTTAAAACACTGTTTAAATCAGCTTTGTTTAATAAAATAATTGATTTTTTTCCATTTATAATGTCTAAAATTTCAATATCTTCTTTTGATAATTCTTTTGAACTATCAAAAATAGCAATAACCAAGTCTGCATCGCTTGCAATTTCCTTTGATTTTTTTATTCCTATCTTTTCAACCTCATCCTTTGCATCCCTAATGCCCGCTGTATCTATAAGTTTTAGAGGAACTCCTTCTATAGTTACAAATTCTTCAATTGTGTCCCTTGTTGTACCTTCATATTCCGTAACAATTGCCCTATCTTCCTTTAAAATTGCATTCAATAATGATGATTTTCCTGCATTTGGTTTTCCAATTATCGCAGTCTTAATTCCCTCTTTTATTAGTTTTCCATTATCAAAACTTTTTTCCAAAGCCTCCAACTTAGTTCTTACACTTGCCAACATGCTTAAAATCTCGCCATTTGTAACATCATCTACATCATATTCTGGATAGTCTATGCTTACATCGACATTTACCATTACATCTAAAATTTCTTGTTTTATTTCTTTAATCTTTTTAGATAGAACTCCTTCAAGCAGCTTAACACCTGTCTTTGCTTCCTTTTCTGATTTTGCATTTATAACATCTATTACAGATTCTGCTTGCAATAAATCTATTCTGCCGTTTAAAAAGGCTCTTTTTGTAAATTCCCCTGGTTCCGCTAAATTTGCACCATTTTTTAGGCATAAATCTAGTATTTTTCTTATTATTACATTTCCTCCATGTGTGTTTATTTCACACATATTTTCTGTTGTATAACTTTTTGGTGCTTTAAAATAAGATACCAAAACTTCATCAATTATTTCCCCATTTTCTACTATATGGCCATATTTTATGGTGTATCCTTTGATATTTTCTATGTTTTCTTTTTTCTTTGGCATAAATATTTTATCTAAAACATCAAAACATTTTTCACCACTCATCCTTACTATCCCAATTCCTCCAATTCCGTGGAGCCGTAGATATTGAAGCTATTACATCCATTATAAATCTCCCTTCTTTAATTAATTTTTTTACCAAAAAAGATCAAAGACAGAACTACTATATTACAAGTAAAATCCGACCTTTGACCTCCGATTTTATATAAAATTATTTTGTATTTTTATTTTTTAAAGAAATAACAATTCTTCTTCTTGGCTCTTCCCCAATGCTTCTAGTCTCAACTCTTGTGCTATTTTGTAATTTTGTATGAATTATTTTTCTTTCATATGCTTGCATAGGTTCCAAAGCAACTGATTTTCTAGTTTTTACAACTGTTTTTTCTAGTTTTTCAGCTAAATCTTCCAATGCTTTTTCTCTTTTAGCTTTATATCCTTCTATGTCTAATATTACTCTTACTCTATTTTCAACGCCTTTACTAGCTATTGAAGATAAAATATTTTGAAAAGCATATAGTGTTTCTCCTCTATATCCGATTAAAAAACCTAAATTTTCATTGTTTATGTTTACTTTTAAACCTGTTTCAGTCTTTTCTATGCTATATTTAGCATTTTTTTCAGCTTTTTCTAAAAATTCCTTTAAGAATTTTTCTACATTTTTTTCAGCTTTTTCTTGTTCTTCAATAGATAATTTTTGTTCTTTTTTATCTTTTCTGTCTTTTTTTACAACATTTTTTTCTTCTTTAACTGTTAATTCTACTTTTACAACTCTAGGTGCTAAAATACTAAAAAAGCTTCTTTTTTGTTCACTTTCTAAAACTTTAACATCAACCATGTCTTTTGAAACTTTTAGTTCCTTTAAACCTTTTTCTATGGCTTCATTTGTAGTTTTTCCTTCTGCTATAATACTTTTTCCCATATTCATTCATTCCCTTCTCAAAACTTAAACTAAATTGAAAAAATTAAGTTTTTCAACCTAATCTTTTACAACTTTGTCTAAAACAAGTCTTTCACCTATCATTAAAATATTGTTAACTAACCAATATAAAGCAAGTCCTAAAGGTGCTACTAAAGATATTGAAACCGACATTATTGGCATCATCCAAGACATCATTTTGTTTGATTGTTCCATTGCGTCTTCCATTTCATTTTTCTCTTCTGACTTGTCTTCTTTATTTTCAGTTATATCAATTATTCCATCATCTTTTTTGCTTTTCTTTTGCATTGATGTTGTAATTTTCATTGAAATAAATGTTGAAATTATATAAAGAACTGGTATTATATAAACTGTCCAATCCCCTAAGTTTTGTTGTGGTATTTTACTTAAATCTAAACCACAGAAGTTCATATTTAAATTTATTTTTTCTAAAGTTGAATCTTCTGGTAATTTTTCTTTTAAATAGTCTTGTTCTCTTATTATATCAATTTCTGAATATGCCTGATTTACTGATATTCCACCATCTTTTAGTTGTTGCACATATGTTTCTAATTGTGTTTTATCAATTCTTTCCATGTATGTTAATGGACATCTTACCATGTAGAATATTGATATTAATAATATAAACTGAACTATTGTACTTAAACATCCGCTGAATGGACTCATATTTTCTTTTTTATATAACTCCATCATTTCTCTATTTAACTTTTCTGGATCATTTTTATATTTAAATTGCAAAACTTTCATTTGTTCTTGAAGTTTTGCACTTTTTTTCATTGTTCTTTGCTGTTTTATTGATAATGGTAACATAATTATTTTTATTAGAATTGTGAATAAAATAATTGCTAAACCATAGTTCCCAACAAAGTTATTAATAAAATTTAATACATATCCAAAAATGTTTGCAAAAAATTGAAACATTTGATTTCCTCCTACCTATTTTAGCGGGTCATACCCACCTTTTGAGAAAGGATTACATTTTAAAATTCTATGTATTCCTAAAATTGTACCTTTTAACGCCCCATATTTTATAATTGCTTGCTTTGTGTATTCTGAGCATGTTGGGTAAAATTTACAATTTATGTTTTTACTTTGTAGCCATAAAGAAATATTTTTTTGATAAAAATCAATAATTTTTAAAATTATTTTCTTCATTCCTATATTTCCTTATTTTCCTTTAAATTCGCCTTGTCAAAAATATGATTCATATCTTTTTTTATGTTTTCAAATGTTGCATTTTTTACATCTACACCCTTTTTCCATAAAAAAACGATGCTTTTCCCATTTTTTATATCTGGTTCTAATATTTTATAATTTTCTCGTATTAATCTTTTTATATGATTTCTTTTTACTGCTTTCGCGATTTTTACACTTATTGCTAGTCCTAAAAAATTATAATTTTTATTATTGTCTTTTATAAAAGCATCTATGTTTTTACCTGAATAATATTTTCCTTTTGACAAAACGTATTTAAATTCATAATTTTTTTTTAACATTTTTGTTTTTTTCATTTTCTTTACCTTCTTGTCCTAAGAAAAGTAGAACGAAAAAAATTAAATTATGCACTTAATTTTTTTCTACCTTTAGCTCTTCTTGCTTTTAAAACGTTTCTGCCTGCTCTTGTTTTCATTCTTTTCATAAATCCGTGTTCTTTCTTTTCTTGTCTGTTTTTTGGTTGAAATGTTCTTTTCATTCTTAGCACCTCCTACTGCTTAATTTTATTAAATTCCATTTCTGGAAATTTTATACATAATCGTAAGTATATCGATTATACAGTAAAGTGTTAGCTTTTGTCAAGAGTTTTTTTAAAAAAGTAAAAAAAGGAACTATGTAAACTTTTAAACCTAATTTTTTTGTAATATTTTTGTAACATAAGAAAGTTATCCACAGTTTTTTTAAAAATTATCCACAACTTTAAAAAATTTTCCACAACCCTATTGACTTTTTATTATTATTTTTGTTATTATATGAATTACAAAAAAATGCGCGTTTTTTGTTGATGTTTCAGCAAAAACTCTGTTCGTGATTTTTTGTGTTTTATTACTAAAATATTACAAACTTATCAACACCTGTGGATAACTCTGTGGATAAGTTTTGTTAGAAAGGATGAAAAAATGAGTGTAGACAAAGATGAACTTTTAAGCAAATTAAAAGAATTACTCAAAGGTGAAGTTTCAACAATTTCTTATGACACTTGGTTTGCTCCTTTAGGAATCGATTCTATAAAAGATGAGCACATTGTTTTTACAGCAACTTCTGAATTTCAACAAGATTTTATTGAAAATAAGTTCAATAGCCTAATATTCAACACTTTAAGGTATTTAACAAATAAAGAATGGACTTTTTCAGTTATTGATATCTCAAAAGAAGAACAAGAATCTCAAAATATCATTTCTGATAAACAATCAAATGTCTCAGATTCAGAGTTAGAACACAATCATCTAACTTTAAATCCAAAATATACTTTTGAAACTTTCGTTGTTGGTAATAATAACAGATTTGCACATGCAGCAGCATTAGCAGTAGGAAATGAACCTGGAAAATCATATAATCCTTTATTTTTATATGGTGGCGTTGGTTTAGGAAAAACTCACTTAATGCAAGCTATTGGTAACAGAATATTAGAAAATAATTCGAAATCTAATGTTTTATATGTTACATCAGAAAAATTTACAAATCAACTTATAAACGCTATCAAAGATAGTAAAACAGAAGTGTTTAGAAATAAATATCGTAATATAGATGTTCTACTTATTGATGATATTCAATTTATAGCAGGAAAAGACAGAATTCAAGAAGAATTTTTCCATACTTTTAACACTTTAAGAGAAGATGGAAAACAAATTATCATTTCCAGTGATAAACCTCCAAGAGATATTGAATTTTTAGAGGACAGACTAAAATCTAGGTTTGAATGGGGACTTTTAGCTGATATTTCGTGTCCAGATTACGAAACTCGTTTAGCTATTTTAAGGAAAAAGGCTCAAGATGAAAACATAATAATTGAGGATTCAATTTTATCAGATATTGCTACTAAAATTGATTCAAACATTAGAGAACTAGAAGGTGTATTTAACAAAATTGTAGCAAGAGCTTCATTAACACATAGCCCAATTACAATTGAATTAGCTGAAAATATTATAAACGAATTTAAGTACGAAAGTGAAAAAGTAATTTCAAGTGATTTTATCAAAGAAACTATTGCAAAATATTTTAGTATTGACAAAGAGGATTTAGCTGGTAGTAAAAGGTCTAATGATATTGCATTTCCTAGACAAATTGCTATGTACCTTTGTAGAGAGGTAGCAGGTATGTCATTTCCTCAAATAGGTGTTGAGTTTGGTAATAGAGATCACTCAACAGTAATACATGGGTATAACAAAATAGTTAAAGAGATAAAAGAGAAAAATAGTACTAAGCTAATTGTGGAAAGTGTGGAAAACATAATTACAAGTGAAAAAAATAAGTAAGCTCTAAGTAAAATTTACTATTTTTAAATTTATGTTTGGAAAAATAACTGTTTGGAAAAAATTCCGCAATCATTACTTACGGAATAACGGCATTAGATATCCACACCCCCTTGTGGAAAACGTGTGTATAACATGTGTATAACTCATTTATCCACATTTTTAATTTTTGTGTGTGGAAAATATACTAAGTTATCCACAGAGTTATGCACAGCAATTTTGCTAGGGATATCAACTTTCCACATAGTTTTCCACAGTTTCCACAGTACCTAATACTACTACTACTAAAAATATTTATTTATATTATATATAATTATAGGAGGATCAAAAAATGAAAATTGTATGTTACAAAGACAAAATTTTAAAAGCACTTAATTCCGTAGTTAAAGGAGTAGCTTCTAAAACAACAATGCCTATACTAGAAGGTATATTAATTCAAACAAATGATAATGAAATAAAATTAACAACTTATGATTTAGAAATTGGAATAGAGTATGTGATGGAATGTGAAGTTAAAGAACAAGGAAGTACAGTTGTAAATGCTATAATGTTTAGTGAAATTATAAGAAAATTACCAGATACTGAAATTTATTTAACTTTAAATGACAAAAATTTATTAGAAATTGAATGTGAAGGATCTTTATACAAATTAGCAACTATGAATCCAGAAGAATTTCCGGAATTACCAAAAATAGAAGTTGAAAATTCTATAGAAGTTGAACAAAATACTTTGAAAAATATGATTAGAAAAACAATATTTGCAGTAAGTTCAGAAGAAAATAGACCAATTTTTACAGGTTGCTTGTTTGAAGTAAAACAAAATAAATTAAATATTGTTGCAGTAGATGGATTTAGACTAGCTTTAAGAAGTATATTTTTAAATAAACAAACATCAGACTTTAATGCGGTAATACCTGGAAAAACATTAAACGAAGTAAATAAAATTTTATTAGATTCTTTTGAGCCAGTAAAAATTGGAGTTTCTAAGAATCAAGCTTTATTTGAAATGGATAATTGTAAAATTGTTACGAGAATTTTAGATGGAGAATTTTTAAATTATAAAAGTGTAATTCCAGATAATTGGGAGACAAGAGTTGAAGTAAATAAAAATAATTTACAAAATAGCTTTGAAAGAATAAGTTTAATATCTTCTTCAAGTGTTGAAAAAGAAAAAAAATATCCTGTAAAAATAAATGTGGAAATAGGTAAAGTTGTTATTTCTTGTACAAACCAAACTGGTGATGCAAAAGAGGAATTATATGTTTCTACAGAAGGTAAAAATTTGGAAGCAGGCTTTAACCCAAAATATTTTCTTGATAGTTTAAAAGCTATTGAAGATGAAAATGTTTATGTTGAATTTGGTACAAGTATTTCACCTTGTTTAATAAAATCTGCAGAAAATAAAGATTACGTTTATATGATTTTACCAATTAGACTTAAAGAAGATTAAAAATAAAGTTTTCCACAAGTTATTAAAAATTTGTGGAAAACTTTTTATAATACCATGAAAAAATTTTAAATGAAAAAATGTAACACAAATTTTTAAATTTTTATTTAATACTATTAAATGAAAAAAATAGAATAAAATCGAAAAAAAAAGAATAAATTAGAATAAATTAGATTTTTGATATTTTTTTATAAGCGATTAAAAAAAATAAAATTAATTGAATAAAAAAAATAGAAAAAAATCAAAAAAATGAGAATAAATTAGAAAAAAATAGCAAAAAATAAAAAAATAAGAAAAAAACAACGCACGAAAATCAAAAATAAAGCAATTTTAAAAAATAAAAATATAATTTATTTATAAAAAATAAAATTAATTAAAATGGAAAATAATAAAAAATAAAAAAATTAGAAAAAAAAAGAATAAATTAGAATAAAATAGAAAAAAATAGTTTAAAAAATGTGGAAAACTATTTTGAAAAAATAAAAATAAAAGAAAATAAATTAAATAATTTATTTAAGTGGAGAAAAATATGTGGATAAAAAAAATAAAAATTAATAATTTTAGGAATTACGAAAAAGAAGAAATTAATTTAGAAAAAAATATAAATATTTTTTATGGACAAAATGCACAAGGAAAAACAAATATAATTGAAGCAATATTTTTATGTAGTTTAGGAAAATCATTTAGAACAAAAAAAGATAAAGAACTAATTAAATTAAATGAACAAAATGCAATAGTTGAAGTAGAATATGAAAAATCAGATAGAGACGGAAAAATAAAAATAGAAATTGGAAATAAAAAAAATATTTATTTAAATGGAATAAAAATAAAAAAATTAAGTGAATTATTAGGAAATTTAAATATTGTAATTTTTACACCAGATGATATTAATATTTTAAAAGGTGGTCCTCAAAATAGAAGAAGATTTTTAGACATTATGATAAGTCAGTTACGACCCAATTATATGCATATTTTAAATTTATATATAAAAACAATGGAACAAAGGAATAACTATTTAAGACAAATTAAAGAAGAACACAAAGATGAAAATCTTTTAGAAATATGGGACGAAAAATTAGCAGAATATGCGATTAAAATATATGAATATAGAAAAGAATTTATTGAAAAAATAATAAAAAAAATAGACATAATTCATAAAAAAATAACAAATGGTGAAGAGCAAATAAAATTTGAATATATCACAGAGTGTGACAATAAAGAAAAATATCTAAAATTATTAAAAGAAAGAAGAAAATTAGATATTATTAAAGGATTTACAACAAAGGGTATACATAGAGACGATTTTGTGATATATATAAATAAGAAAGAAATAAAAATATTTGGTTCACAAGGTCAAAATAGAACCGCAATGCTTTCTTTAAAATTAGCAGAACTTCAAGTTATATATGACGAGATAGGGGAATACCCAATTTTGTTATTAGATGATTTTATGTCAGAATTAGATAAAACAAGAAGAAAAAATTTTTTAGAAAATATTGAAGGAACACAAGTAATTATTACAGGAACTGAAAAATTAGATATTGAAAATTTAGAATATTTGGAATATAATGTGTCTAAAGGAAAAGTTCTAAAATAAAAAATAGGAGGAAGACAAATGGAAAAATACAATCATGAATATGGAGCAGAGCAAATTCAAGTTTTGGAAGGGCTAGAGGCTGTAAGAAAAAGACCTGGTATGTACATAGGAAGTACATCAGTTAGAGGATTGCATCATTGTGTATATGAAATAGTAGACAATGGTGTTGATGAAGCATTGGCAGGATATTGTACAGAAATAAATGTAGTAATAGAACCAGGAAATATAATATCAGTTCAAGATAACGGTAGAGGAATTCCAGTAGAAATACATCCAAAAACACATATATCTACTGCGGAAACTGTATATACAGTTCTTCACGCAGGTGGAAAATTTGGTGGAGACAGTGGATACAAAGTATCTGGAGGTCTTCATGGAGTTGGAGCATCAGTTGTAAACGCACTTTCAAAATGGACAGAAGTCACAATTGAAAGAGACGGCGGAAAATACAACATGAAATTTGAAAAAGGAAAAACAACTCAAAAACTAGAAAAAATAGGGGAATCTAAAAAAACAGGAACTTTAGTAAGATTTTTAGCAGATGATACTATTTTTGAAAGTTTAAATTATGAATATGAAGTTCTAGAAAAAAGATTAAGAGAAATTGCCTTTTTAACAAAAGGACTAAAAATAACATTAGAGGATACAAGAGATCCTGAAAATATTAAAAAAGCAGAATTTTGCTATGAAGGTGGACTAATATCATTTGTAGAATTTTTAAATAAAAACAAAGAAAAAATTCACCCAACACCAATTTACATAGAAAGAGCTGGAGAAGTGCCAGTAGAAATAGCAATTCAATATACAACAGCATATAATGAAAACATTTATACTTTTGTAAATAATATAAATACTGTAGAAGGTGGAACACACTTAGAAGGTTTCAAGAGAGCATTAACAAAAGTATTTAATGATTATGCAAGAAGTCACAATATAATAAAAGAAAAAGAATCAAATTTACAAGGTGAAGACATAAGAGAAGGTATAACAGCAGTTGTATCTGTAAAAGTAAAAGAACCACAATTTGAAGGACAAACTAAAACAAAATTAGGAAATAGTGAAGTAACAGGTGTAGTACAAAGTATGGTAAATGACGCATTAGCAACATTTTTAGAAGAAAATCCAAAAGTTGCAAAAGCTATATTAGAAAAATGTGTAAGTGCATCAAGAGCTAGGGAAGCAGCAAGAAAAGCTAGAGAATTAGTAAGAAAAAAAGCATCAACAGAAACAGCAACATTACCAGGGAAATTAGCAGATTGCAGTAGCAAAAACCCAGAAGAATGTGAAGTTTATATAGTCGAAGGAGACTCTGCTGGAGGAAGTGCAAAACAAGGAAGAGATAGAAAATTTCAAGCAATATTACCACTTTGGGGAAAAATGTTAAATGTAGAAAAAGCAAGAGCTGATAAAATCTACGGAAATGATAAATTAAACCCAGTAATATTAGCTATAGGAGCAGGAATTGGTCCAGACTTTGATGTTACAAAAATAAGATATGGAAAAGTAATAATAATGGCAGATGCTGATGTAGATGGAGCACACATTAGAACATTATTATTAACATTCTTCTTCAGATATATGAGACCTTTAATAGAAAATGGAAATGTATTTTTAGCACAACCACCATTATATAAATTATCTAAAAAGGGAATGGAAGATGTATATTGTTATACAGATGAAGAATTACCAAAAGCTTATGAAGAATTAGAAAAAAAAGGTATTTCTAGAGATCAATTAGGTCTACAAAGATATAAAGGACTTGGAGAAATGAATCCAGAACAATTATGGGAAACAACTATGAATCCAGAAACAAGAATTCTTGTAAAAGTAACAATGGATGATGCTATAAAAGCAGATGAAACATTTACTTTATTAATGGGAGACGAAGTTGAGCCAAGAAGAGAATTCATTCAGCAAAATGCAAAATATGTTCAAAATTTGGATATATAGAATATTAGTTGTCAAAAGGGACGGGCTCTTTTGACAACTTTTTGTCATTAGGGACGGGCCTTTTTGACAATTTTATAATATTTAATGGCAGGTTATTAAAAACGACCTGCCATTAATCATAAAGCTAATAATAATCTCTACTAAAACTAATACATATAATACTTCAACCTAATATATATTGCTATATAAATAAGCTTAATACCACACATATTAATCATTCGCTCGACTATGAATACACCACAAGTAACTATATTCATCCAAGCGTGGGACTAATAATAACCACTTCTAAATTTTTAGATATAAAAATAATCTTAGCTCGAGTATATTACATATAATTTGACCATATATTGATAGATAGAAAAAATAATATAGCCTACATACATATAATATATTCTTATCGCCGACATATAATAATATATTAAAATATTATTATATATCTTTGTTCGAATATTAATAAATTAATAATTAAAAAATAATTTATTTAATTTATTAATATTCTTTGCTCAACTATTATTAACTTTATAATAGTATTATGTTCAGAAAAATAAAAAATATACATTTTATAAAAAAAAATAAAATTAATTTTTTTAAAAATATAAAATTAAAAAAATAAATTATTTATTAAGAAAAAAATAAATAATTTATTTAATTAAGAAAAAAATTCAAATAAATAAAAAATAAGATGATTTATTTTTTATTGAATATAATTTTATTAATTAAAATAAAATTAAAAATAAATAGAAAATAAGAATAAATTAGAAAAAAATAGAAAAAAATAGGAAAAATTAGAAAAAATGAGTTTATTATATGTGGAAAGCAATTAAATAAAATTAAATTAATTGTGGAAAAAATAATAAAAAATTAATTAATAATTAAAAATAAATTAAAACAAATAAAAAAATATTAAAATAAAATATAAAAATAAATAATTAAAAAATTATAAAAGTCGAAATTTGTAGAAAAGTTTTTGTTGACAAATGAACAAAATGGGAGTAAAATTAAAAAACAAATGGAGGTGATTAAAATAAAAAATATAACAGTACAACAATGGCTACCTATAGAAGAAATACTGGAAAATGGAATTATAAAAACAAATAAAAATAAATTTATAAAAATATTAAAAATAATTCCAATCAATTATAATTTAAAATCAGATTTAGAAAAAAAGACTATTTTAAATTCATATAAAATTTTATTAAAAACATGTAATTTTGATATTCAAATTTTAATTCAAAGTAATAAAGAAGATTTAAGTCAACATATTTTAAATATCGAAAAAAATATTCAAAAAAAAGAAAATAAATATTTAAAAGAAATTTCTGAAAATTATATTAAATTTATTCAAACACTAAATTATTCAAGAAACTCTGCTTCAAAAGATTTTTATTTAATTATTTCAAATCAAATTTCCGAAAATTTTAATTCTATAGAAATAGTAGAAAATGATTTAAAAGAAAAATATTTTAAAATTAAAGAATGTCTTTCTAGATGTGGAAATGATGTCATTGAATTAAATAATAAAAACGAAATTTTAAAAATTTTTTATTCTTTATTAAATACCAGAAAATTTTTAAATAATTAATTAAAAAATATTAATAATTAAGAAATTTTAAAAAAATAATTATAAAAATAAAAAATAAAGGAATTTATTTTTTTAATAATATAATTTAATTAATAAAAATAAAATTAAAATAAAACGGAAAATAAGAATAAATTAGAAAAAAATCGAAAAAAATAGGAAAAATTAGAAAAAACGAGTTAATAATATGTGGAAAATAATTAATTAAAATTAAAATAATTGTGGAAAAATAATAAAAAATTATAATAATATTAAGTTATAGTTAATAGTATTAAAAATATTTTAATAAAAAATAAGTTTAAAGGAGAGAAAAATATGTTAGCTGTATTTGAAATGGTAGAAGAAGAAAAAATGAATAGCTATAAAAATGGAATAAAGGATGGAAAAATTGAGGGAAAGAAAATTGGAATAAAAATGATTGCAAAAAAAATGCTAAAAATGGAAATAGATAAAAATATAATAATGAAAGCAACAGGCCTTAAAGAAGAGGAAATAGAAAAATTAAAAAATAAATAATAAAATAATTTTAAAAAAATAATTATAAAAATAAAAAATAAAGGAATTTATTTTTTTAATAATATAATTTAATTAATAAAAATAAAATTAAAATAAAACGGAAAATAAGAATAAATTAGAAAAAAATCGAAAAAAATAGGAAAAATTAGAAAAAGCGAGTTAATAATATGTGGAAAATAATTAATCAAAATTAAAATAATTGTGGAAAAATAATAAAAAAATTAATTAATAATTAAAAATAAATAAAAAATAAATTTAAAAAAGCAAATAAATATAAAAAATAAAATAAAAAAGAAAGGAGCAATAAAAATTAATAAAAAAATACAAAAAAAAATAAATAATTTTATTTCAGGAATTTATTCAAAGAAAGATTCAATTTCGCCAGCATATATAAATATGCAAAATCCCAAATATTTTGAAATAGACAACTTATATTATTCATCATTAATAGTAGTCAACTATTATAGAGAACAAAGCGATTTATTATTAAAAAATTTAATTGAAACAAATATAAATATGAACATCTCAATTTTCTATGAAAAGCAAGATAGTTATAAAACAATAAAAGACCTAACATATCACATCGGAAACGTAGGTGTAGAACTAAAAGAGGCAAATGAAAATAGACAAGATATAGACATTGCAGCATACACATATAATGACGCAAAATATATAAGAAAAGAAATACAAGTAAATAATGAAGAATTATATTTTTTATATATTTACATAACTCTATATGCGCAAGACATAAAAGAATTAGAATATAATTTAAATAAAATAGAAGGAATAGCGCAAAGTAAAGGAATGCAAACAAGAAGAGGAAATTTCAGGCAAGAAGAATGTTTTTTAGCAGGACTTCCAATTATGGAAAATAAAGAAATAATAAAAGAAGCTGCCAAAAGAAATATTTTAACAACAGGACTTTTATCAACATATCCATTTATCTCGTCAACAATTTTTGATAAAAATGGTATTTTTATTGGAACAAATATTTATAATAATTCTTTAGTTTTTATAGACAGATATAATACAGAAAAATATAAAAATGCAAATATTTGCATTTTTGGAACTAGTGGAGCTGGAAAATCTTTTTATACAAAATTATTAATTTTAAGATATAAATTATTAGGAATAAAACAATATATAATAGATCCAGACAGAGAATATAATAAAATTTGTGAAAAATTAAAAGGTGTTGAAATAAAATTAGGACCAACTTCTAATACATATATTAATGTATTAGAAATAAGAGAAGAAAGTATAGAGGATGGAGAAAATGGATATCTTGCAATAAAAATTAGTAAATTAATAGGTTTTTTTAATTTAATTTTTGGAGAAATGGATGAAGAGGAAAAAGCATTACTAGAAGAAAAATTAATAGAAGTTTATAAAGTTAAAAACATAAATTTTGATGATAAAAGTTTATATAATGAAAATGGAGAATTTAAAAATGAAAAACAAATGCCAATATTAGAAGATTTATTTAATATTTTTGGACAAGATGAAAGAACAAAAAAATTTAAAATAAAATTAATTCCATTTGTAGAAGGATCAATGAAATTTTTTAATAATTATTCCAATATAAAATTAGACAATGAATTAATAGTTGCAGATATATATGATTTAGGAGAAGAAAATTTAAAATATGGAATGTATATTTTAATTGATATTTTTTGGGATGCGGTGAAAAAAAATAGAAAAGAAAAAAAGGCAATTTATTTAGATGAAATTTGGAGATTAATAGGAGTGACATCGAATAAATATGTAGCAAGTTTTATTTATAAAATTTTTAAAACAATAAGAAAATATGGAGGAAGTGGTGTAGCAATAACACAAGATATATCTGATATATTTAGTTTGGACAATGGGACATACGGAAGAAGTATATTAAACAACTCAAGCATAAAAACATTTTTTGCATTAGAAGAAGAGAATATAAAAATATTAGGGGAGTATGCAAATTTATCAGAAAAAGAAAAAATAGAAATTAAATCTTTAAAAAGAGGAGAGTGCTTAATGTTTGTTGGAGATGATCATATATTAACAAAAATACAATCTTCAGAAAAAGAGAAAGAAATAATAGAAGGAGAAAAAATAAAAAATGAAAATAATTACAGCAATGAATAATCCGGAATTAAATGAAGAATTAAAAAATGAAAAAAATATGGAAATAATTTATAAAAATATTTTTTATAAAGAAGGAATTTTAGAAATTTTGGAAAATGAAATAAATATTGATTATATAATAATTAATTATAAATTACCAGGCGAAATAAAATTAAATAATTTAATAGAAAAAATAATAGAAAAAAATGAAAAAATAAAAATAATTATTTTAATAAAAAAAGAAAATAAAAATAGTTTTTATAAATTAAAAAAAGACAAAAACAATTTAAAAAATAATATAGAAATAATAAAAGATATAAAAAATAAAAATATAATTCGAATTTTTTATGAAAATGAGATAAATTTAAATAAATTAAAAAATTATAATAATAAAAAAAACAATAAAGAAAAAAATATAAAAAATTCAGAAAATAAAATAATAATATTTTTAGGAGAACATCAAGTTGGCAAAAGCATTACAATTACAGGCATTGCAAAAAAATTAGAAAAAGAAAATAAAAAAATACTTATAATAGAAATGAATAAAAAAGATTTAGATTTATTTTTAATTTTAAAAAACAAAAAAATAAAAAATAATAAAAATAATATAAAAATAAAAAATAAATATAAAAAAATAGATAAAAAATATTTTAATAAAAAAAATAAATTAAAAATAATTAAAAAAATAATAATTAATTTAAACAAAAATATTGATATTATTTTTTATAATAAATTAATTAATATAAAAATAATAAAAAAATTAAAAAAATATTATAATTATATTTTTATAGAAATTAATTCAGAAAAAAATAAATTAAAAAATAAAAAAATAATAGAAAATATTAATGAAAAAATATTAATAATAAATCCTAATTTATTAGGAATAAAAAATAGTAAAAAAATAATTGAAAAAAATAAAATAAATAATTATAAAATAATAATAAATAATAATAATATTTATTCGATTGACGAAAATATTATAAAAAATATTTTTAATAAAAAAATAATTGCAAAAATTAATTATGAAAAAATATACGAAAATATAATAAATAATAATTTTAATATTTCCAAAAATAATGAAAAAGAAATATTAAAATTATTTGAAAAAATAAAAATATAAAAATAAAATAAAGGAGAAATGTATATGAATAATAATTTAAATAATTATTTAGAAATAAATAACAATATTGAACTAGAAAAAGAACAGAAAAATTTTTTAGAAACAGCATTAGGAAAAACAATAAATACAGGAATAGATATAGGAATAAGAGCAGTATTACCAGATTACATAGAAGACCAAATAATAGATATAAAAGATAATTTAATAAAATATGGACTAAAAGATGGAATAAAAAAAAGCATAGATGATGCAATAAATCTAGGAAAAAGTGCAATTGGTATAGTAAGTGGCAATTTTGAGAATATATCACAAATGCAAGAAGCAGTAAAAAGTGGAGGAATTATAGATAATGTTTCAAGTTTATTAGATAGTGTAATAAATAGAGTACAATCAAAAGGTCTAATAAATTCAACAGTAGCACGAACAATAAAACAGGGGAAAAATTCGATATTAAATAATGTTGAGAAAAATATTGAGAATACATTTAATAATCAAATAAAAGCAATAAGTTATACAGAAAAATATATAGATAATTGGAAAAATTATTTTGAGAATAAAAATTTTGATGGAATGGAGAAAGAATATAAAAAAATAAAACAAGAAATAAAAAGCCTTGTTCCGATAGAAAAAATGATAAATGAAGCAAGGACAATTGAAAATTTACATAATTTAATAAAAAATAATGGACAAGATTTTAATTTAACACAAGAGCAAATAGAACTAGCAAAAAAGTTACAATAGTTAACTCATTTTACGACATAAATGTCGGCCAAGGCTTGACAAAAGCCTACATTTGTGTCTATAATAAAAAGGGTGAAAAAAATGATATATTCTTATAAAGAATTGCTAGAGAGTGGATTGAAAAGATATCAAATAGAAAGGAAAGTTGATAATAAAGAATTATATAAAATTGAAAAAGGAATATATTCAAATGAGAAATTTCCAAGTGAATTATCAATAATAGTAAAAAAATATTCTAAAGGAATATTTACTTTAAATAGTGCTTTTTTCTATTATGAGTTAACAGATAAAATACCAGATAACTATTATTTAGCCACAGATAGAAAATCAAGAAGCATAGAAAATAAATTAGTAAAACAAATTTTTACAAAAAAAGAATTATTAAAAATAGGTTTAACAGAAATGAAAATAGAAGATACAGAAATTAATATTTATGATAAAGAAAGATTGTTAATTGAACTTATAAGATATAAATCAAAATTATCATATGAACTATATAAAGAAGTATTAAATAATTATAGAAAAATTAAAAACGAATTAAATTTTATTAAATTATATGGGTATGCGCAACATTTTAATAGTTCATTTATAATAAAAGCTATTGAAACGGAGGTAATGTGAATATATTATAGAACTTTAAAAATATTGTTTAAGTCTAATTTTATAGAAAAATATAATGGACAAGATTTAATTTAACACAAGAGCAAATAGAACTAGCAGAAAAACTACAATAAAAAAACTCATTTAAAATTTTTAACAAAAGCAAAAGTACTATGTATTAAATTATAAATATACTCTACAACATCATCAGAACATTTATTTAAAATTCTATCAATTTTAGAAATTGTAGTTGAAGGCGTTTCAGTACCAAACAAAATAAAATCTGCAGAAATACCAGTATATTTAACAAGTTTTACTAAAGTTTTTGTACTTAAAGAACGTTCACCTCTTTCAATTTGTCCTAAAAAGACATCAGAAATATCAATCATTTCCGAAAATTTTTCTCTACTCATTTTTAAATCTTCACGTATTTTTCTAATTCTTTCACATATTATAATATTATCTTCCATTTGTTTCCTCCATATTAATTAATTATAGTATAAAAATAATAATATACTAAATATGCAAACAGAATATAAAAAATATATGCAAAAAGCATATAAAATTTTAAAAAAAGTATTGCCAAAACAAAAAAGTTATATTAAAATAATAATGTAAAATATTTACGGAGGTAAATAATTGGAACATTGAAAAGTTAATATCCTTGTCGAGAAAGTCGAGAGAAAATTATTTATTGAAGTAATTATTTTGCAAAAAACAAATAACAAGAATTAATAAAGACAATGAATTAAA
>CAKPAB010000019.1 GCA_934132805.1 uncultured Clostridia bacterium
TACATATATACAGTTTTGGCCTGAGTGAGAGAGGCTCCAGTTTTTTATGTTAGATTTTCTTTTTGAACGCAATGAATAGGACGAAATCTCAAATATATACAATTGCCCAAGGAGAAGGGGTACCACACAAACAATAATTTTATGGACTGTGAACTGTAATTATTATGTACTAATTTTTTATTTATTAACCATAAAAACTCTTGCAAATTACATATTTTAATAGTATAATGCAGTAAATTATATGTAGTTTAGAAGGGGTAATATATAAATGAAAAACAGCGAACTTTTTGAATTAACAAATCCACAAAAATCAATATGGTATACAGAACAATTTTACGAAGGAACAACAGTAAACAACATATGTGTATCAGGCACATTATATGGAACAATTAACGAAGAAGCACTAAAATGTGCAATTAGAAATGTAGTAGCACAAAATGACAGTTTTAGAATCCATATAATACAAAAGAAAAACCAAGTAAGACAATACATATCAGACTACAAAGAATTCAACATAGATGTTGAATATATTAACGACGAATCAGAAATTAAACAAATAGAAAATAAAGAAGCAAAATACAAATTTAACATAACCGATTCTGACCTATTCAAATTTAAGCTAGCTATTTGTAAAAATAATTTTGCTTGTATTATTTTGACTGTAAATCACTTGATTGCTGACTCATGGTCTCTTGGCCTTGTAATTCAAGAAATTTTAAAAAATTATAATTCAATAAAAAATAATGAAGAATTCACTCCAGATACATTTTCATATTTGGACTATATTAACTCTGAAGAAAAATACAAGAAAAGTAAAAAATGCGAAAATGATAAAACTTATTGGAGTCAAACTTTTAGTACAATTCCAGAACAAGCAACAATACCTTGTTCAATTAATGGTGTTAAAAATGTATCTTATAATGCCAAAAGATTAGGCTTTGAGCTTAATAACGAATTTTTATGTAAAATCAATAACTTTTGTAGAGAAAACAATATTTCTACATTTAACTTCTTTATGGCGATTTTTTCCATTTATATTGGTCGTGTTTCTAATATAAATGATTTTGTAATCGGTACGCCTATTTTAAACCGTTCTAATTTTAAAGAAAAACATACAACTGGTATGTTTATTAGTACAGTGCCAGTTAGATTTAATAATATAAATGAGGGGTCTTTTAAGTCTTTAACAAATACTGTTGCAACTAAGATGTTAGGAATTTTAAGACATCAAAAATATTCTTACAATTCTATTTTGGAAGATATACGTAAAAAACATGGAAATATTCCTAATTTATATAATATTACTATTTCTTACCAAATTACTAAGGCTTTTGATAGTGATTTGGGTAATTATAAAACAGATTGGATATTTAATAATTATTGTGCAAATGATTTTAACATCCATATTTACGATATTAATGATACTGGTAATTTGCTTATAGATTATGATTATTTAACAGATAAATATTCTGAAAATGATGTTATTAATATGAATAATCGTATTTTATATATGATTAGTCAAGTTCTGGATAATAATGATATAAATTCTTCAGATATTGAGATTATAACTCCTGAAGAAAAAAATAAAATTTTTAACGTTTTTAATGATACATATGTTGATTATCCTAAAAATAAAACTATTGTTGATTTGTTTGAGGAGCAAGTTCAAAAAACTCCTGATAATGTTGCTATTGTTTCTAATGGTAAAAGATTGACTTATAAAGATTTGAATGTTAAAGCAAATCAATTAGCTAATCACCTTATATCTTGTAATGTTAAAAATGAAGATATTGTTGGTATTATGGTAAATCGTTCTCCTGAAATGATTGTAGGTTTATTGGCTATTTTAAAAGTAGGTGCTACTTATTTGCCAATTGACCCAGATTATCCTCAACAAAGAATTTTATATATGTTGGATAATAGTAAATCTAAGGTTATTCTTGTAAATGATAATACTTCTGATTTAATAGAAAATTCATATAAAAAAATAGATATTTCTTTAAATCAAGATTTTTATAAAAATGATTTGACTACCAAAAATTTAAATGTGAACATTTCTTCTGAACAATTGATGTATTTAATTTATACATCTGGCTCTACTGGAAATCCTAAGGGGGTTATGCTTACTCATAAAAATGTTCATAATTTTATAGTTGGTATGATGCAGAATATTGATTTTAATTCTACCAAAACAATGGTTTCTTTAACAACAATATGTTTTGATATTTTTGGTTTAGAACTTTGGTGTTCTTTAACCAATGGCTTAAAGGTTGTTATTGCAAATGAGTTTGAGCAAAAAGATGCTTCTGCTTTTAATAGATTGTGTTTGCATAATAATGTATCTATGATACAGACTACTCCTTCTAGGTTTTTAGCATTTTTGGAAGATTCTTCTTGCTTAGAGTATTTAAAAAATATTACTGATATAATGATTGGCGGAGAGTCTTTGCCTGAAAATTTGTTGGTTAAATTAAAACATCTTTCTAATGCTAAAATTTATAATATGTATGGCCCTACGGAAACTACTATTTGGTCTACAATGAAAGATTTGACAAAAGATAATAATATAACAATTGGTAAACCTATTGCAAATACACAGTGTTATATTTTAGATCCTCATCAAAAAATATTGCCTCCATATGTTGTAGGTAATTTGTATATTGGTGGTGATGGTGTTGCTAAAGGTTATTTTGGTAGACCTGATTTGACTTCTGAAAAGTTTATAAAATTTGTTGATGATAAAATTTTATATAATACTAATGATTTAGCATATTATACTTATGATGGCGAGATTATCCATTTAGGTAGAGCTGATTTCCAAGTTAAAATGCATGGTTATAGAATTGAATTAGGTGAAATTGAAAATACAATTTCTGTTTTTGATAATATTACTTCTTGTGCGGTTGGTTGCCCTACTTTAAATGATAAGAAAATTCTTTGTGCTTATTATACTTCTTCAAAAGATATAAATCTAGAAGATTTAAAAGCACATTTGTTAAAGAGTCTTCCAACTTATATGATGCCTAGTTATTTTATACATATGGAAAAACTTCCACATACACCAAATGGTAAGATTGATAGAAAAGTGCTAGATTCTTTGACTTTGGAATTAAATAAAAATATAGTGTTACCTAAAAATGATGTTGAACAAAAAGTTTTTGATATAATATCAGAGATTGTAAATAATGATAATATGAGTATGGATGATGATTTATTTAGTATTGGTATTGATTCTATTGGAATTATTCATTTATCAGCAAAAATTGAGCAAGTTTTTGGTGTGACAATTTTAATTAGAGATTTATACAACACTCATTCACTTATAGATTTATCAAATTTAATTAGTTGTTCAAATCAAACAAGTATGAAGCACATTGAAAAAGCAATAAAAAAATCATATTATCCTTTGTCATCTTCTCAAAAGTCAATGTTTTATGCTGCTCAGATGGATAAATCTTCAACAGTTTATAATGTATCTTGTGGCTTTTTAACTGATGCTATTTTAGATGCTAATAAAATCAAATCAACTTTTGAGAAAATTATAAAATTACAGTCTAGTTTTAGGACAAGTTTTTCTATTATAAATGGTGTTCCTTGCCAGGTTGTTTTGGATGATGTTCCTTTTGATATTGAGATTTATTATGATAAGGAAATTAATAAGCAGTCAATTATAGATAATTTTGCCAAACCTTTTGATTTGTCAAATGCTCCTTTGCTTCGTGTTGCTGTATATTATTTTGATAATGAAAAGACTATGATTTTGGTTGATTCTCATCATATTGTAATGGATGGCTCTTCTCTTTATATTATGATGGATGAGTTTTGCAATATATATCAAGGAAATGATGTTAAACCTTTGGATATTGAATATATTGATTATGCAGTTTCTGAAGATGATTTTGTAAATAGTGATAAAATTACTGATATTGAAAATTATTGGCTTTCTAAAATTAATACAAAAGAATTACCTATTTTAAATTTACCTTATGATTATTCTGTTTCAAATGTCAAGTCATTTAATGGCTCAAGTGTTGATTTTACTGTTGACTCTGATATTTTTAGAAAAGTTAATGATATTGCTAAAAAATATAGAGTTTCACCTTATGTATTTTTTATTAGTGTATTTTATGTTGTTCTTTATAAATATACTGGTCAAAGTGATATAATTGTTGGTACTCCTGTTGATTTGAGGATATACTCTGAATTAAATAATATGATTGGTATGTTTGTTAATAATACATTATTGAGAAATAAATTAGATTCTAGTTTGGAATTTTCTAGTTTCTTGTTTGAAACTCAAGATTTGCTTAAAGAGGCCTTGTCTAATCAGCCATATCCTTATAGTGAATTAGTTAGTAAATTAAGTTCTGCTGCAAATTCATTATTAGATGTTGTGTTTACATATCAAACACCTCATGGCAATAAGTTTAAAATTAAAGATTATGATTTTGATATTGTGCGTCCTAATACTACTACTTCTAAATTTAATTTGTTACTAGAAGTTGTACCTGACATGAATATTATAAGAGTAGAATATAATACTGATTTATTTAAATATCAAACTGCTGAGAGTATTTTAAAGCATTATCTATTTGTGCTTAATAGTTTAATTGATAACCAAGAACAAATTATTAGTGATATTAATATTATTACTGATGAAGAACAAAAAATGCTAAATGAGTTTAACAATACTGCTGGTCCTATAAATTCTGATACTGTTGTGTCAATTTTTGAGGAGCAGGTTGAAAAAAATGCAAATAATATTGCTTTAATTTGTGATGATGTTTCTTTAACTTATAGTGAGTTAAATGAAAAGGCAAATAGTTTGGCACATTATTTAATTAGTAAAGGTATTGGTAGAAATGACAAAGTTTGTGTTATGACTAATCGTTCTTTGGAAACTATTGTATGTATGATTGGTATTTCTAAGGCTGGTGCTGCATTTTTCAATGTTGACCCTACATATCCAATTGAACGTACAAAATATTATTTGGAAGATAGTAAGACAAAATATGTTTTAACTCAAAAATCTTTGAGGGAACGTGTTGAGAGTATTGAAAATTGTATTGAAATTGATTTATCTAATGATGAAATTTACGGTAAAATTTATGGTAATCCAAATGTTACTGTATTGCCTAAAGATTTATCATATGTTATATATACTTCTGGCTCTACTGGAACACCTAAAGGTGTTATGCTAAATCAAGTTGGTTTTGCTAATATGACAAAGGCTATGACAAAAGTTTTAGATTATTTGAAAGAAGGTAACAAACATACTCTTGTTTCTGTTACATCAACACCTTTTGATATTTTTGTTTATGAAATTGTAGTTTCTTTAACACATGGTTTAAAAGTTGTTATGGCAAATAATGCTGAACATAGAAACCCTAAGTTGTTAGATGCTTTGATTAAAAAATATAATGTTGATGTTATGACTGTTACACCTAGCTTAATGAAGATTAATTATGATAATAGAGAGCCAGATACTGCTTTGGCTTTAGTTAAAAATATGGTATTTGGCGGTGAGCCTTTACCTGAAAAATTTGTTAGAGATTTAAAGGCTTTGGCTGATGATATAACTGTTTATAATATATATGGTCCAAGTGAAATTACTATACTTTCTAATGTTCAAAATTTGAATGGAGAAACAGAAATAACTGTTGGTCCTCCTATTATGAATACTCAAATTCATATTTTGGATAAAAATATGAAGCCTGTGCCAATTGGGGTTATTGGAGAAATTTATATTTCTGGTATTCAAGTAGGTCTTGGTTATATTGGAAAACCTGAAATGACTGCATCAAGATTTTTGGATAACCCTTTTGGTCCTGGAAAAATATATAAATCTGGTGATATTGGTAGATGGACTTTTGAAGGAAAAGTTCAGTGCTTGGGAAGAATTGATAATCAAATAAAATTAAGAGGTTTAAGAATTGAGCTTGGTGAAATTGAAAATATTATGGCAAATGTTGCTGGTGTGTCTGCTTCTGTTGTAAATAAAATTGAAATGGATGGAAGAGAAGTTTTATGTGGTTATTATGTTGCAGATTCTTCTGTTCTTCCAGACACAGTAAAGGCTGTTCTAAAAAAGGCTTTACCTCCATATATGGTACCTGCATATGTTATCCGATTGGATAAAATGCCTTATACTATTAACCGTAAGATTGATAGAAAGTCATTACCATTACCAAGTTTACATAGAAGTATATCAACTAATACTGTAAATATTAATGAGTTAAGTACTAATGAGGAAAAATTACTACAAATTTGGAAAAACATTTTAAAAGTTGATGATATTACTGTAAATGATAATTTCTTTGATATTGGTGGAGATTCTATTGGTGCTATTCAGATGCAAATTGAAGCTATTAAATATGGTCTAAAATTTGAATATGCAGATATATTCAATTATCCAACTATTAAAGAATTGTCCAATAAATTACCAAGTTCTGAAATTAATTTTATTGAAGATTATGATTATGATAAAATTAATAGTGTACTTGCTAGAAATACTTTGGAAAATTTATCTACTATTGTACCTGCAACTATTGACAATATTTTGTTAATTGGAACTACTGGTTACTTAGGTGCACACATAATTGATGAATTTATGAAACAAAATTCTGGAATTATTTATTGTTTGACTAGACCTAAAAATAATGTTGACCCAACTTCAAGATTGAAGAAAACTTTGTCTTTCTACTTTGGTGACAAATATTCAAATCAATTTTCTAAGAGAATTCGTGTTGTAGAAGGAGACATATCTCAAGAGAATTTAGGTTTGTCTGCTAGTAATTATGAATTAATTAAAAATAATGTTGATGTTGTTATAAACTCTGGTGCCATTGTTAAACATTATGGTTTAAAAGGTCAATTTGATGATATTAATGTGCGTGGTACTCAAAATGTTGTAGCTTTTTGTAAAGATGAAAATAAACGTTTATTACATATTTCAACTATGAGTGTTTCAGGTAGTGGCGAAAAAGAGGAAGCTATTGAGGAAACTCCTGAAAATATAAATTATAAAAAGCAATTTAGTGAAACTAATTTATTTGTAGGTCAAAAATTAAAAGGTGTGTATACAACTACAAAATATAAAGCAGAATTGATTGTATTAGAGGCTATTTATGAAGGTTTAAATGCACAAATTTTAAGACTTGGTAATATTACAAATAGATATAGTGATGGTGTTTTTCAACAAAATGTTGATAACAATGCATTTGCAAAAAGAATCAAATCTTTTATAGAAATTGGTGCAGTTCCTAGATATATGTTAAAACATGCTATTGAACTTACTCCTGTTGATTTGGCTGCAGATGCTATTGTAAAAATATTAAATTATGACAGCAATTGTAATGTATTCCATATTTATAATACAAAATTGATGCCTATAAAATTGCTTTTGGATACTCTTGATTCTTTAGGCCATGAGATAATACCTATGTCTGATAAGATGTTTGCTTATCTTATTACTGGTATACTTTCAGATAATGAGAAGAAAAATTGTTTATCTGGTATTATTTATGATTTAGATGAGAGTAAGAAACTTACTTACACATATAATGTAAGGTTACATGCTAACTTTACTGATGAATATCTAAAACATATATCTTTTAATTGGAAGGCTATTGATGCTGATTATATTATTAGATATATGAAGTACTTTGAAAAAATAGGTTTTATACCTGGAGGTGATACAAATGAATAATTTCGGCTTAAGTTTTTGGCTTTTGGTACTTTCAACTATTTTGACTATTGTATTATTTATTTACATATCTTTTCAGAAAGATAGAAAACAATTGCATAATGTATTTTGCTTAAATTTGTTTTGTTCTCTTATTATTTCTGTAGGAGTACTTTGCCAAGCCGTGTGTAGTTACTTTTTTTCAATACCATCTATTTGGTTTGAAAATGTTATTTATATAGGAACTTGTTTTTTGCCTATAACTGTATTTTTTACAAGCTTGATATTTGTAAATACAAAGATATCATTTAAAAAATCTTATTTGTTATTATTTATAATACCAATATTATCTTTAATTGTATTGTGGACAAATGATTTTCATCATTTGTTCTACATACAATACTCATCATCATTTACAGATACTATTTATGGACCATATTTTTATATCCATTCTGTATATACTTATATTTTATTGATTGTTGGTATTATACGTTTGTTGATATTTTCAATTAGGAATTCAGGTTTCTTCTCTAAGCAATCTTTATTGATTAGTATTGGTTTGGCTTGTCCTATTATTGTAAATGTTTTAGGCTCATTTTTAAAATTAATACCTATGACGGTTTTTGCGACGCCTATTTCGTTTTCTGTGTCAATTATATGTTTTGCTTTAGCAATATTTAAATTTGACTTTTTAGGTGTAGCACCAATTGCTTTAAGGAGAATTGCTGATAGGATGTCAGATAGTTATTTGGTTTTAAATGATGATGGTACTATTACTGATTTTAACCAAACTTTTTTGACAACCTTTAAAATAAAAGATGTTTATTCTATAAGAGGTCAAAATTTTGAGAAATTTTGCAAAAAGAATAAATTAAATTATGGTAAGATAAAAAATGCTATTTTAAAGACAAAAGATTCTAAGAAGACTATATCTTTTGAATATCATGCAAATAAAATAGAAAAAATCTTCTCTGTTGAAGTAAATACAATATATTCAGAAGGTGTGTCTTTGGGAACTTTGATTTTGTTTAAAGATATTACTCAACATATTGAGGATATGGAGACTATTAAGAATAACCAGGATATTTTAATGGAAAGGGAACGTCTAGCATCACTTGGTCAATTGATTGGTGGTATTGCTCATAATTTAAAGACTCCTATAATGTCTATTTCAGGTGCTGCTGAGGGCTTAACAGATTTGGTTAAGGAGTATGATTCTTCAATTGATGACCCTGAGGTTAATAGTCAGGACCATCATGATATTGCTAATGATATGAATGAGTGGATTGTTAAAATTAAGGAGTATACTGAGTATATGTCAGATATTATTACTGCTGTTAAAGGTCAGGCTGTAACTTTGTCTGAGACTGAAAATGTTTCTTTTGATATTGATGAACTTGTTAAAAGGGTTGATATTTTGATGAAACATGAGCTTAAAAATGCTTTGGTTTATATGAATGTTAAGATGGATGCTCCTAAGTCTACTAAAATTCATGGCGATATTAATAGTTTGGTACAGGTTATTAATAATATGATTTCTAATTCTATTCAGGCTTATGAAGGGAAAACTGAACAGAATATTGATTTGGTTTTGAGTAAGTCTGATGGTAATTTGGTTATTTCTGTTAGAGATTATGGTTGCGGACTTCCTCAGAAGGTTAAGGATAAGTTGTTTAAGGAGATGATTACTACTAAGGGTAAAAATGGTACTGGCCTTGGTTTGTATATGTCTTATTCTACTATTAAGGCTCATTTTAATGGTAATATTACTTTTGAGTCTACTGAGGGAAAGGGAACTACTTTTAATATTATTTTACCTTTATAATAAAATTGAAAAAATGGGATTAGTGTGTTACAATTTTTATATTAATTTTATAAAAAACACTTGATTTTTATGGAATTAACTAATATAATGTCTAAAATAAAAGCACCTTTGTATATGCATAATCTTGAGGTCAGCATTACATCAATGAAGCTGACAGGATGGAGGATTGTAAATGAGAAAAGGATTACAAAAAGTAGTTAACGAGAACAACAATTATAAAATAATAGCAGTTGATGATGAAGAAGGAATAGTAGACTCTCTTTCAATATTTTTAAAACGCTCTGGATATGAATTTACTGGAGTAACAGACCCAATGGAGGCTATTGAAAAAGTAAAAAATGAACACTATGACTTAATGTTATTAGACTTTATAATGACACCTATTCATGGTGACCAAGTTGTTGAAGAAATAAGAAAATTCAATAAAGAGTTATACATTTTACTATTAACAGGACATAAAGATTTAGCTCCACCATTAGAAACAATCAGAAGGTTAGATATACAAGGTTATTGCGAAAAAAGTGATAAATTTGACCAATTATTATTATTAATAGAATCTGGTATAAAATCAATAGCCCAGATGAATCAAATTAAAAAAATTAACGAAGAGTTAGCTGACAAAAATGAAAAGCTTGAAGAGGCTTATTTATCTACTATTCAGACTCTAAGATATACAGTTGAGGCAAAAGATACCTATACTAGAGGTCACTCTGACCGTGTTTCTCAATATTCTGTTTTAATTGGTAAGCATTTAGGTTTGTCTGATAGTGATTTACATGATTTGGAAGTTGGTGGATTATTCCATGATATTGGTAAAATAGGTATTCCTGATAGTATTTTAAGGAAAGAGTCAAAACTGACTGATGACGAATATTCAGAGATAAAAAATCATCCAGCTATTGGAGCACACATTTTATCTTCAGCTAAGATTTTTGAGAATATTATCCCTATAGTCAAACACCATCATGAAAGATATGATGGTAATGGCTATCCTGGCAGATTAAAAGGTGAGGATATTCCATATTTGGCTAGAATTGCTGCTATTGCTGACACTTTTGATGCTATGACTTCTAAGAGAAGTTATAGAGATTCACTTCCTATGGATGTTGTTATTAGTGAATTCAAGAGATGTAGAGGCACTCAATTTGACCCTGAGTTAGATGATGTATTCTTAGATATCTTGGAAAACCATTATGATGAAATTGAAAAAATAAAAGAAAATTATTAAAAAAAACGGAATTAAGTGGCTACCACTTTAAATTCCGTTTTTTAAAATTAAAATGCGATTACTTTTTATCTCATTTTGAGATATTAAAGATTGTTCATTTTTATGTCTTTTATACTAAAATATTTCCATTTGAATCTGGTGTTGAACATATAGCAATTATAAATTCAACAAATGCTATAATTGCTGGTATACATGTCCAACAGAATAATAAATAACATATTCCTGCACCAATTTTTCCAGCATAAAATTTATGTGCACCTATTCCTCCTAAGAAAAATGCTAGTAATACATAAACCCATTTGTTAACTACTTTTTTGCCATTTCCTACATATCCATAATTTGGGTTAGTGTTTGTATTGCTGTTGTTTATATTTATATTTACTCCACCATTTGGATTTTGTGTCTCTTCTCTTTTAACTTCTTCTTCTTTTTTTGTTACTATAACACTATTTTCGTTTTCAAATATTTCTACTTTGTCTCCTGGTTGTGGGTCAAATTTTACATCCATTCTTCTAACTTCTTTAATTGTTCCATCATCTGTTCCGATTTGAACAATGTCATCTCTTACTTCTAATATTTTACTCATATTACTTTTCATATTAGCTTTTGCTAATATTTCCTCCCCTCTTTTTATTAATATATAAGATAATTTTACTTATATTTCTATTTTACTATAAAGTTCGACTAAAAACAAGAAATATCGCAAAAAAATTTTAAAAAACGTTACAATTCGTGTTACAGTTCACAGCCCATAAATAAAAAACGGGATTTGGAGTGCTAGCTCCTTAATCCCTTTTTTTTATACTTTCATTGATAGTGCTACTTTTTTTCTTTCCATGTCTATTTTTATAACTTTTACTTTTACAATATCCCCAACTGATACTAAATCTGATGGATTTTTAATATATTTTTCGCTCATTTCTGAAATATGTACAAGTCCATCATATTTAACACCAATGTCTACAAATGCTCCGAAGTCTATAACATTTCTTACTGTTCCTGTTAAAATCATACCTTCTTTTAAATCTTCTAATTTCAAAACATCTTGTCTTAAAATTGGTTTTGGCATATCTTCACGTGGGTCTCTTCCTGGTTTGCTAAGTTCTGAAATTATATCTGCTAATGTCATTTCTCCTATTTCTAGTTCTTTGGCAGTTTTTGCTACATCAACTGTTTTTAATTTTTGTCTTAGCTCTTCTGTTTTTTCCCTGTCTCTTAAGTCTTCTTTGTTAAAGCCTACTGATTTTAATAATTTTTCTGTTGCTTCATAACTTTCTGGATGAACTGCAGTTATTTCTAGTGGATTTTTTCCGTCTATTATTCTTAAAAATCCTGCACATTGTTCAAATGCTACTTTTCCTAGCTTTGGTACTTTTAAAAGTTCTTTTCTTTCTTTTAGTTTTCCGTTTTCGTCTCTATATTTTACAATGTTTTTGGCTATTGTGTTGTTTATTCCTGATACATATGAAAGTAGTGATGGCGTTGCTGTGTTTACATCAACTCCTACTTTGTTAACACTATCTTCTACTACGCCTGTTAGACTTTCAGCTAGTTTCTTTTGGTTTACATCGTGTTGATATTGCCCAACTCCTATTGCTTTTGGGTCTATTTTTACAAGTTCTGCAAGTGGGTCTTGTAGTCTTCTTGCTATTGATATTGCTCCTCTTATAGAAACATTGATGTCTGGATATTCTTCTGTTGCAAGTTTTGATGCTGAATATACTGATGCTCCTGCTTCACTTACAATTACATAGTGTACTGGCCTTGATGCTTCTTTTATCATGTCTGATACAAACATTTCTGATTCTCTTGATGCCGTTCCGTTTCCTATTGCTATCATGTCTATTTTGTCTTTTTCAATTAGTTTTAGTAATTCTTTTTTTGCACCTTCTACATCATTTTGAGGCTCTGTAGGATATACAGTTGTATAGTCTAGAACTTTTCCTGTTTCGTCTATTACTGCTATTTTGCAACCTGTTCTATATGCAGGGTCAAAGCCCATTACTGTTGTGCCTTTTATTGGTGCTCCTAATAGCAATTGTTTTGAGTTTTGTCCAAATACTTTTATTGCTTTTTCTTCTGCTTTTTCTGTTAGGTCTGAACGAATTTCTCTATCAATTGATGGTTCTATTAGTCTTTCAAAACTGTCTAATATTGTGTCTTTTAGCATTTGTGCAAATTGTGTTTCACCTTTTATAATGTCTCTTTCTATATATGCTAAAATTTTGTCTTCTGGCTTTTCAATTGATACTTTTAGGAAATCTTCTTTTTCTCCCCTATTTATTGCCAAAATTCTGTGGCTAGGTATCCATTTTAGTGCTTCACTATAGTCATAATACATCTCATAATTTGATTTGCTCTCACTGTCTTTTGCTTTTGTTTTGATAAGTCCTTCTCTATAACATTGTCTTTTTATTTCTTTTCTGTATTTAGCATTGTCAGAAATATCTTCGGCTATAATGTCTAGTGCTCCTTGTACTGCGTCCTCTGGAGTTGCAACGGCCTTGTCTTTGTTTTTCTTGTCTTCTTCTGATAATTTTTCTACATTTACATATTCTTGTGCTATTTCTAATATTGGCTTTGTTTCTTTTTGTTCAATTATTATTTGTGCAAGAGGCTCTAGCCCTTTTGATTTTGCTACTGTTGCTCTTGTCTTTTTCTTTTGTTTGTATGGTCTGTAAATGTCTTCTACTTCTGCAAGTGTTTTTGAAATTGCTACGGCTTGCAAGATTTCGTCTGTTAGTTTTCCTTGTTCATCTATTGATTTTATTACTTCTTCTTTTCTTGTTTCTAAGTTCCTTAAGTATGATAGTCTTTCTCCAAATGTTCTTAGTATTTCGTCACTTAGTCCTCCTGTTACTTCTTTTCTGTAACGTGCAATAAATGGTATTGTGTTTCCTTCGTCTATTAGTTTTATTGTGTTTTCTACTTGTTGTATTTTGATATTTAATTCTTCTGCAATTGTTTTTGCTATTTTGTCCATTTTTCTTCCCTTCCTTTTTAATTTTTATTTGTCGAAAATTGTTATATTTTATATTGACTTTTTTCTTTATTTAATATATCATAAATTTAAATAAAATAAAAGGGGGGAAATAAAATGATTTCATCAGATTTTAGAGCAGAAGCACGTAGAAAATTAGTTGGAAAATGGGGAACAGCTGCTTGTATAATGTTAGCTTATGGTGTAATTTCTTTCTTAATTTCTTTTATAGAAGGTCTTTTACCTGACTCATTATCAGCTCTTGGCAGTATTCTAAATATCGCAATAGAAGTTCCATTATCATTTGGACTTATATTCTCATTTTTAAAATTATTTAATGATGAAGATGTTAAGGCTTTTGATTTTGTAAAATTAGCTATTGATAATTTTGGAAGAGCTTGGGGAGTATCATTATATACTTTCTTAAAAATGATTGTTCCACTTTTACTAATTCTACTAGGTTACTTTTTATTAGTAGGCGTAGGAATTTATTTTTATAGTACAGCTTTATATGGTGGCTCTAGTACTGTTAGTGTATTATTAGCACTAATAAGTTTTGTACTTATTGTAGCAGCTGGAATTTGGGCATTTACAAAATCTTTTTACTATAAATTAGCTCATTTTGTTGCTATGGAAAATCCAACTATGAATACTTCTGATGCTGTTTCTGAAAGTGAAAAATTAATGACCGGAAAACGTTTTAGCTTTTTCTGCTTAGATTTTTCTTTCATAGGTTGGGCAATTTTAGCTACTTTAACTTTTGGTATTGGATTTTTATGGCTTATTCCTTATGTTGAATGTGCTCATATTGTTTTTTACAAATATCTTTCTAAAAAAGATACAAATGTTGAAGTTGAAGCTACAACAGCTGAAAATACTACAGAAAATATATAGAGATACAAAAGAAAATAGAGAATTAGGCTTCTCTATTTTTTTATTTTTTTCTATTTTGTATTGTTAATTTTTTGATGCTATATCTTGTAATTTTATTCAATTCCTAAGTATTCATTGTATGTAACTTCTCTGTCTATTACATTTCCGTCTTCTTTTATATCAATAATTCTATTTGCAACTGTTTGAGTTAGTTCGTGGTCATGTGATGTAAATAAAATATTTCCTATAAATTTTTTCATTCCTTCATTTACAGAAGTAATGCTTTCCATATCTAAATGGTTTGTTGGCTCATCAAATATTAAGAAGTTTGCTCCTGAAAGCATCATTTTTGAAAGCACACATCTTACTTTTTCTCCTCCTGATAGAACTCTTACTTGTTTTAGTGCTTCATCTCCTGAAAATAGCATTCTTCCTAAAAAGCCTCTTACATATGTTTCGTCTGGGTCTTTTGAATATTTTCTTAACCATTCGGTAATATTCTCATCTGTATCAAATAAGTAATTATTATCCTTAGGGAAATAAGACTTTGTTATGGTTGTTCCCCATACTAGTTCTCCGCTGTCTGGTTGCATTTCTCCTGAGATTATTTGGAATAATACTGTTTTTGCAATTTCATTATCTGCTAAAAATGCAATTTTGTCGTCTTGTTTTACTGTAAATGATACATTGTCTAAAACTTTTACTCCTTCAAATGTTTTTGTTATGTTTTTAACTTGTAATATTTCTTTTCCTGGCTCTCTATCTGGTTTGAAGTCTACATATGGATATTTTCTGTTTGATGGTTTTATTTCGTCTAGTTCTATTTTTTCAAGTGTTTTCTTTCTTGATGTTGCTTGTTTTGATTTTGATGCATTTGCACTAAATCTTGCTATAAAGTCTTGTAATTCTTTAATTTTTTCTTCTTTTTTCTTGTTTTGCTCTCTCATTTGTTTTAATGCTAATTGACTTGATTCGTACCAGAAGTCGTAGTTTCCTGGATATACTTTTATTTTTCCAAAGTCTACATCTGCTATGTGTGTACATACTTTGTTTAGGAAATATCTGTCGTGTGATACTACTATTACTGTGTTTTCAAAGTTGATTAAAAATTCTTGTAACCAGTTTATGCTTTTTAGGTCTAAGTCGTTTGTTGGCTCATCTAGTAGTAATACATCTGGGTTTCCAAATAGTGCTTGAGCTAGTAATACTTTTACTTTTTCTCTTGCTTCTATTTCTTTCATGAATTTGTAATGATTTTCTGGTATTATTCCTAAGTCGTTTAATAACATTGCAGCGTCTGATTCTGCGTTCCATCCGTCTAGTTCCGCAAATCTTTCTTCTAATTTTGCTGCTTTCATTCCGTCTTCTTCTGTGAAGTCTGGTTTTGCGTATATTTCTTCTTTTTCTTTCATTATGTCATATAATTCTTTGTTTCCCATCATTACTGTGTCTATTACTGTGTTTTCTTCAAATGCAAAGTGGTCTTGCTTTAGTATTGATAGTCTTTCTCCTTTTTCTAGTGTTACGTCTCCTTTGCTTGGCTCTATTTCTCCTGATAGTACTTTTAGAAATGTTGATTTTCCTGCTCCATTGGCTCCTATGATTCCGTAGCAGTTTCCTTTCCCGAATTTTATGTTTACGTCTTCAAATAGTACTCTTTTTCCAAATCGTACTGTTACTCCGTTTGCACTTAACATTGTTTTCCTCCCTAAATTTTAATTCTCTTTTTTATGCTTGTATAGTATACCATTTTTTTTTGATAATTGCAATCTTATTTTTGGAGGCAAAAAAAAAACCTACCTAAGCTAGGAATGTATATATATGATTTGATAATTCTTGAATGCAAATGGAACAATATTAGAATTTCTTAAAAAATAAATGGAAAGAGTTCACAAAGTGGAAGGGTGCCATTTATTTTTTTAGAAATTCTTATGTTGTGTAATGTATCCGAAAGAATTATCAAATCATATATATACATTCCTAGCTTAGGTAGGGCTCTTTTTTTAATCATCAAATAATAATTTTATTCCCCATAAACCAGAAATTCCGACTAATGCATAAATTATTCTGGAGATTACAGACATATTACCAAAGATTGTGTCTACTAAATTAAACTTAAAAAAACCCACAAGGCCCCAGTTTATTGCTCCTATTATAATTAGTACTAATGCAATCTTGTCCACTACTTTCATATTGTTCCTCCTTTATTTTCTAATTTTGCTATTATTATATGCTAATTACTTTGTGTTTATTCCTATACTTTCAAAATTTTTCAAAAAAAAGAATTAAGACTTTTAATATCCTAATTCTTTTTTAATTAACTTTAATTGATTAAATATTAATTGTTTCATTAACTTGTGTTGTATTATCTTCTACTTTATTATCTAATTTCCCATCTGTTGTATTATCTGTTTTATTCTCAACTGTATTATCCTTTGGCTTTTCTTGGCTGCTATTATCTTGTTCATTTTGATTTGATTTATTTTCTTCTTGTCTGTTTTGTTCTGGTTGTGTATTTTGCTGTGTATTATTATTTGTTGGTTGTGTTGGTGTAGTGTTTGAAGCACTATTTCTCCATGGGCTTGCTGGGTTAGGGTCTGTTGGGTCCCAGCCTCTACAAGTGGTGTTACCAGAAATCTTCTGTGCACTTGGTTTCCCTAGTGGTCCAGGGTTTGAATCATAATAAAATTCAACAATTGTTCCATTAGAAATATTATTATATATCCAAGCAGCATCTTGAACAGTTAGTCTTATACATCCTGCAGATGCTTTTGTTCCCAGTTTATCATATTCTAAATACTCTAATGTTGATGGGTCTCCTTTTGTGGTATATGGAACTGAGTGGAATAGTATATTTCCTACTATTGCTGTGCTATATTGTCCATAAACATACGTTCCTGGTGTATGTCCAAATAATGTATGCCATTTATATCTTGTTCCATTAAGCTTATATTTTCCACTTGTTGGTGTTGCTGTTCCAATTGAGCATACCATTGCTTTTACTGGTACTGTATAATTTCCTTCAGAGTCTTTTGTGTAGATTGTTACTACATTTGCTTGATTATTTACTTTTATGTAATATTTGTTTTTGCTTTCTTTTATTTCTTTTTCATCTTTTACTTTGCTTTCTTTTAATGCATTTTCGTCTATTGTGTTTTCGTCAAGTGGCTCTGTTTGTTCACCTTCTTCAATTTGATTTTCTGCTACTTCTGCTTCTAGTATGTTTTCTTCCATTGCTTGTCCATCTGTTTCTATTGTTTGCCCTGCTATTTCTATTGTTTTCTTTATATGATTTTTTACTATTATAGTAATACATCCTATGATTATTAATATTGCTAAAATCATTATTGTGACCATTGTTATAAATTTCTTTTTATCTTTTATTTTCATTTTTATATAATTCCTTCCTTTGGGAGATTTTACTTTTGTCTATTTTTTGCTTAATCTAGCATATCTTTTCTTTTTAACCACCATGTAACAATTAATGTTAATGCAACTGATATTAAAATCATTATTGGAAAGCCTATTTTGCTTTCTTGAAATGGTAAGTTTACATTCATTCCCCAAAAGCTTGATACCATTGTTGGTACTGCTAATACTATTGTTATTGATGTTAAAAATTTCATTACTCCATTTAGGTTGTTTGATATGATTGATGCATATGCGTCCATTGTTCCGTTTAAGATGTCACTATATATTTTTGACATTTCTATTGCTTGTCTATTTTCGGTTATTGCGTCTTCTAGTATGTCTTCATCTTCTTCATATAGTTTTATTATTTTTCCTCTCATTGTTTTTTCCATTACTAGTTCGTTTGATTTTAATGATGTTGTAAAATATACTAAACTTTTTTCTAAACTTAATAATTTTAGCAATTCTTTGTTTTTCATTGATTTTTTTAGTATGTATTCTGCTATTTCTGTTTCTTTGTTTATTTGTTTTAGGTATGATAAATAATATGAAGAGTTTAGATATAGTATTTGGAATATTAGTTTTGATTTTTTGTATGTTTGGAAGTTTTTTATTTTTCTTTTTTCAAAGTCTTCTATTATTTTGTTTTTTCGTAATGATACTGTTATGAAGTAGTCGTCTCTTACTACTATCATTCCTAATGGTATTGTTGTGTATACATCATTTTCTTCGTTTTTTTCTATTATTGGTACGTCTACTACAAATAGTATTGTTCCGTCGTCTTCTTCGTTGTCTATTCTGGCTTTTTCTTCGTAGTCTAATGCGTCTCTTATGAAGTCTTCTTGTATTTGGATGCTTTCACATACTTTTTTTATTTCGTTTTCCGATGGGTTTACTAAGTTTATCCAACTTCCTTTTTTAAATTCTTTTATTTCTTCTAGTTTGTTTGTTTCTACGTTTGTGCTATATATTTTTATCATTTAAAACCCACCTCTTTCTTTTTCTCTCTTCTATATTTTAACTTTTTATTCACAAATTGTCAACGCATTTTTTATTTTTTGTTTACATAAATTTAATTGTTTTAAAAAACTATTGACAGATTCTTTTAAAAAGGCTATAATAATTAAGTACTAAGTTTTGCATCATTAGCTCAGCTGGTAGAGCAGCAGACTCTTAATCTGAAGGTCCTCGGTTCGAAACCGAGATGATGCACCATAATCTTTTAATAAAAAGATAAGCGGCCACAGAATAGTGGTGTGTTGCTAAATATTATTTAAATGTTAAAATACATCTCTAACGACCAGACAGAGATGTGTTTTTTTGTTGTCTAATTTTCTTATATTATTCTTCTTTTGTTCCTCTTAAAATGATTCGTTGCATTGCACTGTAAGTGTCCTTTGAAAGTAATTCATTAGAAACCACTTGCCCGTTTAAACTTTTTATTATATATGTTTCTGTAATAATTCCATTTGCACCTTTTTGCTTAACAATTTCTGTACCTACTGGAAGTGTATTATCATCAATATATTTAATAGTAAATGGAATAGTAGAAACTGTTTTATAGTCAAATGAAATTTTGTATTCATTTTCTTCTTTTATTCCATAAAGTTCAATTGTAGCGATTCCATTTGAAGCAGAAGCCTTAATTTTTAATGCATATTTTCTATTATTTTTAAATTTAAAGTCTGTTACTCCATATGCTACAGTTGCATCTCTTCCAGCTGGTACATATGAAGTTAAAAACTGATGGTTTCTTCTTTCTACAATCTCTAGATTTGCTTTTAATACTACATTATATAGTGTAGAAGAAATTTGACAAATTCCTCCTCCAATTCCATCTACTACAGCTCCATTTTCATATACTTTTGCCATTTTATACCCTGCTGCAGTTGTTCTTGCTCCTAGAGTTTTATTATATGAGAAAGTTTCTCCTGGCAAAATTACTTTTTCATTGATTTTTTTGCAGGCAATCTCTAAATTTGTTGACCTTGCTTCGTCTCCGCCATCATATCTTGTTGAGTATGTAGCTATTAGATCCGGAAATGCCTCTGACCCTAACTGAGAGATTGTTATATTGGGTTTTGTTATTGTTAAATTTATTTCGTAAATCTCTTTTGCTTCCTTTAGTTGTTCTTTTGCTTCTTCTATATTAAAGTCAATTCCTTCAACCTCAGGATGTACTGTGGTTGGATTTTTTGTTATGTATGCATTTTGTACTTCTTTGAAAATTTCTTCATGTATTTTTTCTATGTCTATGTTGTTTGGCCATGCGTTTATTACTGGTATTTCTATATCTTTTTGTTCTTCTGTTGGTATTTTTAGGTTTTCTGTTATTTTGTTAATTAGCTTTTCATTTTCTATTTTTATTCCTTGTTTTCCTGGTGTTATTATTAATTTGTCATTTTCTATGTAGTAGTCTGGCTCTTCTATTGTTCCTGATAAATTTGTTTGTATATCTTCTATTTCTTTTTGAAGTTTTTCTTTGTTTATTGATATGTCTATTGCTATGTCTTTTTTGCCTATTAATGCGAAAAATATGTTGTAGTTATTTGTTATTATATTTCCTTCTTTTCCTACTAATATGGCTTGATTTACTGCTGTGTCTATGTCGTATTTTGTTTCTAGTTCTTCTTGTGTTATTGTTGTTTCATAGTCTTCATATTTTAGTGTTATGTCTTTTGTTTTGTATATTTCTTCTAGTTTTTCCTTAGCTTGCTCTCTTGTTAGTCCAGATACTTCTATTCCTTCTATTTTTACTCCTTTGCTTATGTTCTTATTGTTGATGTTTATAATTGCAAATATTACGGAAAATATTATTATGCATGTTGCTATTGTTCCTAGTGTTATTATTATTTTTTTTGCGTTTTTATTTTGTTGTTTTCTTTTTTTCATTTTTCTCATCCTTTCTCAAGGCTTGTTCTTTTTTCTTTTATATAGATAATATCATATTATTTTTTTTTTTACAATATGTGATTGTTACCAAAAATTGTTTTACTTTATAGTCACAACATAAAAGTGTTGTATATTGTAACAAAAAATTGCAAAATTTCTAAAAAATTTACAAAAAACACTTGCACTTAATTAAATTTAATATTATAATACTGATAGCAAAAGATAAATAAAGAGAGGGATATCAAATGGAATTAGTAAAAAACATATTTTTTAACACAGATAAATTAGTTGAAAATAGTAATATAAAAATATCTTATACAGGAAAATTCTTCCAAGATAATTCAGAAGATGTTTTTATTCATTATGGCTTTGGCATTAATTGGGATAATCTAAATGAAGTAAAAATGGAAAAAACAGAATTAGGTTTCCAAGCTGAAATCTTTTTGGGTGAAGGTGATTCTTTTAATTTCTGTTTTAGAAATGGTAATAATGAATGGGATAATAATGATTGCAAAAATTATACTTTTGAAATTGAGAAGAAACAAACAGAGTTATTGGTTTTAGATGATGAGCCTGTTTCTTTGGGTAGTGCTCGTAAATTGAGAAGGTCTTATTTGTGGAGTAAAAAAATTCGCTTGGCAGTTTATAAAATTATTACTTATTTCCCAAAGATAATTTCTGGAAATTATAAAAGAAAATTAAGTGAAAATTAATATATAAAAGGTAATCTAAATTTTAATTTGATTACCTTTTTATTATCTTTATTTATATTTAAATTTTCAACTTATCATATTGATTTTTATGTTTAAATATTCCATCCTCCATTTATTGATATTATTTGGCCTGTTGTGTATTCATCTTCAATTAGCCATTCTACACATCTTTCTATATCTCGAGCTTGTCCTATTTTTTCTAATGGTATTTCTTCTTTAATATTTTTCTTATCTTCTTCACTTAAGTGTGCATTCATTTCTGTATTTATTATTCCTGGTGCAATTGAGTTTATTCTAATATTTGATGGTCCCATTTCTTTTGCCAAAGATTTTGTTAATGCATCAACACCTGCTTTGCTTACACTGTAATGTACTTCGCATGATGCTCCTGTTATTCCCCATATTGATGATATATTTATGATACACCCTTTTTTGTTATGAATCATGTTTTTGCATGCTTCTTGTGTCATATAAAATACAGAGTTTAAGTTTGTGTTTATCATGTTTTTCCAGTCTTTGTCTGTTATTTGTGTGAATTCTTTTATTTGTGATATTCCTGCGTTGTTTATTAGTACGTCTATTTTTCCGTACTTTTCTATTGTGTGTTCTACTAGTTTTGCTGCATCTGCTCTTTTTGATACATCTGCTTTGTATATGTCTATTTTTACATTGTTTGCTTTTAGTTCCTTTTGTAGCTCTTGTATTTCTTGTTCTGATTTGTTGTAGTTTGCTATTATTGTGTATCCTTTTGTTGCTAGCTGTTTTGCTATCTCTTTTCCTATTCCTCTTGATGCTCCTGTTACTATTATAATTTTGTTCATGTTTTCCTCCTTTTCTGTGAATTTTAATATGTGCTGTTATAATTATAAATTTTATTTGAGTTTTACTCCTATTAAATATAGTAAGTCTATAGCTTGAATCTGGTCTATTATCGCTCCTTTTATATCTTCTATGGAAATTGCAATTCCCTCTATTTTGCTACTTGATAAATCAATATCTTTTAAACTTGTTTTAAAAAATTTTGATTGTGTTAAGTCTGCATTATTAAAATAGATATTTTTTATTTTAGTTTCTTGAAAATAACTATTCTGTAATCCTGTGTCTTTAAATAAAATATTTTCTATACTAGCCATTGATAAATTAATGTAACTTGCATTTGTTTCTATAAATGATATATTGTATAATCTGTTTTCTACAAAATTACAGCCTGACACTTTGCAATTGTTAAATTCGCATCTAATAAAAGATGTTTCTATAAATTCTGTATTGGAAAAATTGCATTGTTCAAAAATTATATCTCTGAATGTTAATTTTTCTAATTTTCCGTTTTGCATATTTATGTTATTGAATTTGCAGTGTTCAAATTCTACTTCATATAAGTTTATCCTACTGCATTCTTCATTTTCAAAATTGCAGTAATTTACTTTTTCGTCGTCATGAATATCAATTATATGTTTGCTTTCTAATTTTTTTAAATTAAGATTTTGTGGCTTTAAAATATTCAATGTTTTTCCTCCCTATAAACAAACTATGAGTTGTGTGCAATTATAAAATTTTTCTTATTTTTATTGACTTTGCTCTTAAAAATAGAATATAGTAAAAATAGGAAATGACAATTCCGTTAAATACGGTTTTGCCGGAATAGATTTAAATAAACCATTCATCTCCGTCAAAAATTCTCATTTCTACACACTCCAAACTTATAATTTGCTAATTATTAAATCTTAATAAGTACCCATCTGGATCTTGTATTAAAAATTCTTTATCATTATATATAATTTCATTAACTTTATAAGGATGGCATTCTAAGTCTAGAAAAAAAGTAAAATTTTTATCTTTTAAATTATTATACATTTTTTCTACATCTGACACAGACATACTTATATTTATACCTCGTCCGAAAGGATATTCCATAGATGCTGTATTCCAATTATCATTTTGTTCTTCTATCATCAATTGGTTATTTTCAAGTTCTAAAAAACAAAATTTATTTTCTGTTCTCTCATATTTTATTCTAAATCCTAATTCTAAATAGAATTTTTTACTTTTTTCGATATTAGAAACTGTTAATTCAGGTATTAAACTATTAAATTTCATACTATATCCTACTTTCATACTATTCTTTTTTGTAATATTAATATAACAAAAAAGCCAGTAATTAAGCATATGCGAAACTACTGACAATTATGGAGCCACTTCTCAGATTCGAACTGAGGACCCCCGCATTACAAGTGCGGTGCTCTGGCCA
>CAKPAB010000020.1 GCA_934132805.1 uncultured Clostridia bacterium
GTTCACAAAGTGGAAGGGTGCCATTTATTTTTTTAGAAATTCTTATGTTGTGTAATGCAGCCGAAAGAATTATCAAAACATATACATATATACAGTTTCTCCGTGAGCATTCCTCAGTTTTTTATTTAAGATTTTCTATTTTTCACTCCAATCAAACGGACGAAATCTCAAATATATACAATTACCCAAAGGGAAGGGGTGCCACATAAACAGTAATTTTATTAGCCATGAACAGTAACCGCTTCTTTGCCCTCTGCTCCTTTATTCTTAAAATCTAATTTTTTCTGCAATTCAATAACTGGTACAGGTAGAATAGAAATAGCAACAGTAATAATCCATTGAGTTAAATCTAAAGGAACAACATCAAAAACATTTGCAAAAGCAGGAACTACAACCACTATAGCCTGAATAAAAATTCCCAAAACAAAACTTCCCACCAAATACTTATTCTCAAAAATTCCAGCTTCAAAAATTGACTTTTCATTTTTCACATTAAAACTATGAATTAATTCCAAAAAGCCTATTGCTAAAAATGCCATAGTTCTGCCAACTTCTAGTCCATAATACTTATTTCCAACACCAAATGCCACAAGTGTAAGAACACCTATCATAATTCCTTCAACAATAATTTTATTCCATAAACCATCCGCAAATATTCCTTTTTTACTATCAACTGGTTTTCTTTGCATTATATCTTTCTCAGGCTTTTCTAGTCCTAAAGCAATTGCTGGCAATGAATCTGTAACTAAGTTTATCCACAATAATTGAATTGCAAGAAGTGGTGACTTTAAGCCCAACACAAGTCCCATAAAAATTGTTACTATCTCACCTATATTTGTTGCAATTAAAAAATGTATTGCTTTTTTTATATTATCATAAATATTTCTTCCCTGTTTTACTGCTTCAACTATTGTTACAAAATTATCATCTGTTAATATAATATCTGCCGCATTTTTGGCAACATCTGTACCATTTTTTCCCATAGCAATTCCAATATCTGCATTTTTTAAAGCTGGACTGTCATTTACACCATCACCTGTCATTGCAACAACTGCCCCATTACGTTGCCAAGCTTTTACAATTCTAACTTTATGTTCTGGTGTAACTCTTGCAAAAACCGAATATTTTTTTATGTTTTTTTCTAATTGACTTTGCGTCATTTTATCAAGTTCTTGCCCTGTTATTGCTATGTCTTTTTGCTCTAAAATCCCTAAATCTTTTGCTATTGCTTTTGCCGTTTCTAAGTGGTCCCCTGTAATCATAACTGTTTTTATTCCTGAATTTTTGCACACCTGAACTGCTTCTTTTACACCATCTCTTGGTGGGTCTATCATTCCGATTAAGCCGACAAATGTAAGATTGTTTTCGATGTTTTGCGAATCTATTTTATTTGGTAATGTATCCACATCTTTATATGCAACCGCAATTACTCTCAATGCTTTTTGTGCCATTTGTCTGTTATCACTTTGAATTTTTAAGTTTTCCAAACTTTTAATTTTAATATTATATTGATTTGTCATTTCACTTATTGAATCAATTTGCTTTGTACATTTTTGCAATAGCACATCTGGTGCACCTTTTGTTATAATTCTATATTTATTGCCAATTTTGTGAATTGTAGTCATCATTTTTCTATTAGAATCAAATGGAATTTCATTAATTCTTGGCATTGAATTTTCTAATCTATTTTTTGTACTTCCTATATTTATACATTCTTCTACAATTGCCTTTTCTGTAGGCTCACCATAAACCTGTATTGTACCATTTTCCACATTTATATCACAGTCTGTGCATAATGTAGCCAATTCCATAATAAATTTTTTATTTTGGCTTCTAACTTCTACAACTTTCATTTTGTTTTGTGTTAAAGTTCCTGTTTTATCCGAACAAATAACACTACTGCTTCCAAGTGTTTCAACAGCTGGCAATTTTCTAATTATGCTATTTTTTTTAGCCATTTTTGTAACACCTATTGAAAGCATTATTGTTACAATTGCAGGTAGTCCTTCTGGAATTGCCGCAACTGCAAGTCCTACAGATGTCATAAACATTTCTATCGGCTCTATGTGTTTTATAAGTCCCATAACAAAAATTATTAAACAAATTGCCAAACATGCTAGTCCTAGTATTTTTCCAACTTCTCCAAGCTTTTTCTGTAGCGGTGTTTGTGGTGCTTCATCTTCTATAATCATATTAGCTATTTGTCCAACTTTTGTACTCATTCCAGTATCTGTAACAACTGCTTTTCCATGCCCATTTACTGTAATACTAGCCATAAAAGCCATATTTTTCATGTCTCCTAAAGGAGCATTTTTACTGCATAAAACATCTGCATCTTTTTCTGCTCCCTGTGTTTCACCTGTTAATGATGATTCTTCTATTTTTAAATTATGACTTTCCAAAATTCTACAGTCTGCAGGTACAAAATTGCCTGCATCTAAAATTATAATATCTCCTTTTACTAAGTCTTCTGCATTGACCTCAACTGTTTTTCCATTTCTTATTGTTTTGGCAAGTTGTGGTGTCATTTGTTTTAAAGCTTCTATTGATTTTTCTGCCTTTGCTTCTTGAATTACTCCCATTAGTGCATTAAATACAACTATTCCTACAATTATTATTGAGTCTACATAGTCATTTTCTCCTTGCATTTTTGATACAACTGCTGATATTATTGATGCTATTATTAGTATTATTATCATAAAGTCATTAAATTGTTTTATGAATTTTATGAATATACTTTCTTTTTTCTTTTCTTCTAATTTGTTTTTTCCATATTTTTCTTGCCTTTCTTCTACTTCTTTTTTTGTTAATCCTTGATTTTCATCTGTTCCCAATTGCCTTAACACTTCATCTTTTTTTAATGTTTGCCACATAGTATCACTCCTTTGTAAATTCGTTATTTAAATATATGTGGCTTGTACTTTTTTATTACAATGTAACAGCAAAATTTTTTTGTCATATTATGTTGTAAGAGGTGGTATCATGATAAATTCAGTATTTTTAGCAATATCTAGTAGCATTGATTCATTAGGAATTGGCATTACATACGGAATTAAAAACACAAAAATATCAAAAATTGGAAAAATTATATTATTTGTAATCACATTATTAGCCACATATTTATCAATATTTTGTGGAAATATAATTCAATATATCTTTCCAAAAACTTTTACAAATTTTCTGGGATGTGTGATATTAATATGTATGGGAATATATATATGTATGCAAGCTTCTAAAAAGAAAAATGATTGTCAAAATATATTTAACACCCCTTTGTCATCAGATTTGGATCATTCTAACATTATTGACCCTCAAGAGTCTCTCTATTTGGCTATTGTCCTTTCTTTGGATAGCTTTTGTATTGGTATTTCTGGCTCAATGACTGATATTAATTTGACTTTGTTTCCTTTTTTGGTAAGTGTTTTGCAACTTGTTTTTCTTAGTTTTGGTGCTTATTTAGGTACTCATATTAGAAATTTTTGTAAGTTGCCACAAAATATCTGGTCTTTTGTTTCTGGTTTATTGCTAATTTTGTTTGGAATTTTAAAATTATTTGCTTTTTAACAAAAAATGTTGTATAATTATATTCATCAAACATCTTAGGAGGTAACAATATTAACCAAAAATCTTTAACAGTATGCGACGACAGAGGGGTAAGTTTCACAATTACCAGCACAGAAGACCGGATTCAGGATTTCTTAAACTGGATTGCCGAGTACAATCGAGGTACGTATGATGAAACTAAAAATACTGTACATTGTAACAGTACCCTTGATATGAAAGCATGTAATTTAAAATCCATACGCATGGATTTACGTGCTAGCCAGCTTACTAAAAAGATGGTAGTAGAAGCTTGATAAATATTAAAATCAAGTATATTGTGTACAAAAAGTCGGAGATTACCTAATCTCCGGCTTTTTATTTTATTTCTATTCTACATACTGACGTATCACATAGCAAAAAGTAGCAAATTTTCACTTGCTACCCTTTATAATTTTTATTGCTTTAACTTCATAGACAACAACTTAGAAATACCGCTCTCTTCCATAGTAACACCATAAACAGTATCAGCAACCTCCATAGTACCCTTTCTATGAGTAATAACTAAGAATTGAGTATGAGCAGTAAACTTTTTCAAATAATCAGCATATCTAAACACATTTACATCATCAAGTGCTGCTTCAATTTCGTCCAATACACAGAATGGTGCCGGATTTATTTTCAATATTGCAAATAATAATGCAATTGCAGTAAATGCTTTTTCCCCACCTGAAAGAAGCATCATGTTTTGTAGTTTTTTTCCTGGTGGTTGTACAGTAATTTCAATTCCGCACTCTAAAATATTTTCTTCGTCTTCTAATGTAAGTTCTGCTTTTCCTCCACCAAATAACTCTGCAAATACTTCTCCAAAGTTTTTGTTTATAACTTTGAATTTTTCCTTGAATTGTTCCTTCATAATTTGAGTCATATCTGAAATTACTTTTCTTAATTTACTCATTGTATTTTCTAGGTCTAAACGTTGTTCGCTCATAAAGTCATATCTATCTTTTAAGTTTTTGTATTCTTCAATTGAATCTACATTAACACTTCCAAGTTCTCTAATTTCAGTTCTCAAACTGTTAACTCTTCTTTGTGTTAATGCAACATTTTCTGGTTTTTGATATTGTTCTGCATTATTAGGTGTAAGTTCATATTCTTCCCACATTTTATTGATAATACCATTAATATCTTCTTCAATTTTTGTCTTTTTAACATCTAATTTTACAAGTTGACCTTTTAAGTCTTCAATTACTTTAAATTTAGCAGTTATTTCATCTTCTTGTTTTGAAAGTTTTTCACTCTTTTGAGCTCTTTCTTTTTTCAATTCTTCAATTTTTGAACTACTACTATTTACACTTTCTTTAACCTCTTCTATTTTTTGAAGTGTCTCTTGTATTGATTTTTCTAGTTCTTCATTGTCTTTTTTAATTTGCTCAATTTGTGCATTTTTATTTTCAATACTTGTATGTGCATTTTCTAATTCTTGATTAATTCTTTCTTGAATTTCTTGAATTGATGCTTCACTTTCGTCAAATGAAGATACAGAAATTTTCAAATTTGTAATGTCAAAATTCAAGTCATCAATATATTTTTGGTCATCTTTATTCAATTCTGCAAATTCAGTAATTATTTTAGAAAGTTCTTCATTTTGCTCAACAATTTTATTTATTTCAACTTGTAAATCACCTTTTGTTGAAACCGCTTCTTCTTTTTGTTTTTCAAGATTTGCCTGTTCTTCTTTTAGCCTATTCAAACGCTTTTCAAGTTTTTCAATATTTTCATTTATTGAAATAACCTTTTGTTTTTCAGTTGCATATGTAATGTCAATTTCTTGTAGTTCTTTTTCAAGATTTGCAGATAATTCTAAAATTCCTTCAATTGATTCTTCATAATTTTGCTTGTCATTTTCTAGCTTTTGAATTTTAGCCTTTACCTCTTTTATCTCTTTTTCAAGTTTTTCAATTTCTTTTCCTCTACCCAAAATATTAACAGTCTTTTTAGCAACTGAACCACCAGTAATTGCACCAGATGGATTTATTAAGTCACCTTCTTTTGTTACGATTCTAAATGTATATCCATTTTGTTTCGCAACTTTAATTGCAGTATCCATGTTGTCAACAATTACAGTTCTACCAAGTAAATTTAAAATAATTTGTTCATACTTTTTGTCATATTTTACAAGGTCTGATGCAATTCCAATAACTCCACTTTCATTACCTTTTATCTTGTCTAATTTTTTACCTCTAACAGATGAAATTGGTAAAAATGATGCTCTTCCTAAATTATTTTTTCTTAAATGTTCAACTAATCTTTTTGCATCTGTTTCTGTTTCTGTTACTATATTTTGAAGGCTTACTCCTAAGCACATTTCAATTGCAGTTTGTAAGTCATCTGGAACTTCAATAATATTTGCTAAAACACCATTCATACCTTTGCCAAGTTCTTTTATATTTTCGCAGTCTTTAAGCAATGATTTTACACTTTTAATATATCCTTCTTTTTCTTTTTCTGTTTCTATCAAAAATTTTAATCTTGATTCTTTTATTCTCATTTCACTTGATAAAATATTTATATTGCTTTCAAATGATTTGATTTTTTGGTTTGCTTCTTCTCTTTGTTTTGCAACTTCATTTAATGAATTTTGAGCTTTATTTTTCTTGTTCTCAATTTCATTAAATTGCTTTGCAATATCTTCTTTATTAAGACGAGTTCCATCTAATTCAGAAATTGTTGACTGCATTTCTTGTTTTATTTGTGCTTGTCTTTTTTCAAAGTTTTGATAATTTATGTTTTGAGCATTTATTTCTGATTGAAGTTCATATTTTTTGTCTGTATTCTCCTCTACTGTGTGTTTATATCCCTCAATTTCTAACTCTTTTGAAGACAATTTTTCTGTCAATTTATCTAACTCTGCTTGTTTTTCATTTAACTCTTTTTCAAACTTTTCTTTATTTTGTTTTAAGTTATCTTTTTTAGCCTCTTTTTGCTCAATTTCATCTTTTAATTCTTGAATTTTAGAATTTTGCTCTTCAATTTCTTTTAAATATCTATCATTATTTTCATTATTATTTGCAATTCTAGTCTTTGCAACATTTATATCAGAATTCAATTGTTCAATTTGTTTTCGACTCTCAAAACCTATATTTGACATATTTTCAATTGTTTCTGTAATTTCATCAATACTTGATTTTAACTCTTCTTTTAAGATTTTTACTCTTTCTAGTCTGCCTTCTTCATCATTGCATTGAGACTGCATAATTTCAATGTCTTGTACAACTTTTTCTAAGTCTTGTTTATACTTTTCTATATTGTAAACAAATAGACCAATTTCAATATTCTTCAACTCTTCTCTTAAATTTAAATATTTTTTAGCCTTGTCTGCTTGCATTTGTAAAGGCTCTAGATTTCCTTCAATTTCAGATAAAATATCATTGATTCTTAAAAGATTCAATTTTGTATGTTCCAACTTTTTCTCAGACTCTTGTTTTCTTGTCCTATATTTAACAATACCTGCAGCCTCTTCAAAAATATGTCTTCTATCTTCAGACTTGTTACTCAAAATCTCGTCAATTTTACCTTGTCCAATAATTGAATATCCATCTTTACCAATACCAGTATCCATAAACAATTCCAATACATCTTTTAATCTGCATGGAACTTTATTTATATAATAACCAGTCTCACCACTTCTATAAATTTTTCTTGTAACAGTTACTTCTGTATATTCAATTGGCAACGCACCATCAGAATTATCAAACACCAAAGAAGCCTCGGCAAAGCCCAAAGACTTTCTATTTTGAGTCCCTGCAAATATAATGTCTAGAGACTTTGTACCTCTTAATGACTTCATACTTTGCTCTCCAAGTACCCATCTTATTGCATCTGATATATTACTTTTCCCTGACCCATTTGGCCCTATTACTGTCGTTATTCCAGGCCTTAATTCTAATATTGTTTTATCTGCAAAGGATTTAAATCCTTGTAATTCTAATCTTTTTAAATACATTTATCTTCTCACCTTTTTCCGGGATTGAGGGACGTTCCTTTTTTTCCCTTTTTGGAGGGATTAGGGGACGTTCCTTTTTTACTTTCTACATTTTACTATAAGAAATGACAAAAAGCAAGAAAAAAATTCCTGCTTTTTTATGTTTTGTTTTCTTCATACATTTCATCAAAATAAAATCAATCATTCATATACAAAATTGGTCTAAAACCAACATTTTCTTCAACCATTCCATTAGTCACAGCATTACGCAATGCTAGATAATAATAATCACTATCTACTAATCCCCCTCTAGTAGTTAAGCCTGCTGAAATTCCTCTATGCGTTTCTGTAGTCCACTCTAACAAATTGCTCGCCATATCATATATATTACACTGTAAATCTACTTCCGACTCATTTGACAAAGAATTTGTTCCCTTTTCCACATAAGATTTATTAATGCTAATTTGCTTAAAATACTCCTTGTTTGTTCCAAAATTCTGCAAAAATACTATTGCCGTATCCCAAGAATAACTGTTAAACAAATCAGTAACAAAATTTGAATTATTATACATATTTTGTGATTTTATAACTGCCTCTGATTGTAATATGCTCCCAAATATCACATCATTTCCATTTTCTGTAACTTCACCCTCACTACTTCTCCTTGCTTCATATCTTCCAATATAATATCCTCCATTTTTTATAACACTAGCTTTAAATGCATCTATATCCTTTGCTGTTTTATTCCCATAATTAGATTTTTTCAATTCTACATAATTATTGATTTCTTTATCATCCAATTCTACTGGTGTTCCATCACTTTCAAAAGTATACCTATTTAAATTTATTATTACAATTTCTCCATCATCCTTTTTTATATTTCCTACCGGTATCCAAACAAACTGACTTCCATTTGTCGATGTTGGTGTTCCATCTTCTTTTACTGTTGCATCTTCTACAACAATTCCTTTATCAACTGTTATCGCATTTTTTGTTGTATCATCTACTACAATTTTAAATCCTGCAGGTACTACAAGCATATTACCATTTTCATCAATTAAACTTACATTCTTATCCATACTCAAAACTTTGTTAATTTTTTCAGATGATAATTTTTCTGCCAATTTTTCATTTAGTGTTTTTTCATACTCACTTAATACTACCTCTTGATTTTTTTCAGCATTTTCCATTTTACTTTTTGCCTCTTGTGCTTTTCCAAATATCCCAGTATTAGTTAAACTCGAAATTGATATTCCTGCCAATATCAACAAAATAATTATTGTAATTACTAGTGACACTAATGTTATAGCCGTTTCTTTTTTTCTTCTTTTCATTTTTCTTTTGCCTCCTTTTTTATAATTATAATTTAAAATAGGGTATTTGTAAATACCTTATTTTAATTTTTTATTCATATTAAAATCTATACTAGAGGTGATTAATTTGATTAAATTCAATATAGAAAGTTTATTAAAAAAACAGCATAAAACTAAATACTGGTTATGCCAACAAATGAATATAACAAACCGAAACCTAAATAGAATTATTAATGGTGAAACCACATCTATTTCTTTCAAATACTTGGAAGACTTATGTAAATTTTTAGATTGCACATTAGACGAATTGATTACAATAGAATAACATTCGACCTTATCGTACAAAAAACTCCCTTGACATCACTCTGTTTTTGGCATATACTAGACACATCAAATAGATGTACACAATCACAAAAATTAAATGTTTAAAACATATTTTTAATATTTGATTAAATTTTAAAGGAGGCAAACAATATATGAAAAACCTAATAGAAATTAGATGGCACGGCAGAGGTGGCCAAGGTGCAAAAACAGCATCACTACTACTTGCCGACGCTGCATTCAATACAGGAAAATACATTCAAGGTTTCCCTGAATATGGGCCAGAAAGAATGGGCGCACCAATCACTGCATACAACAGAATTAGCAACACACCTATCACAGTTCACAGCAATATCTATGAGCCAGACTATGTAGTAGTTGTTGACGACTCACTTTTAGAAACAGTCCCAGTAACAGATGGCTTAAAAGAAACTGGAGCAATTGTAATCAACACAACAAAATCTGCTGATTACTTAAAAAATGTATTAAATGAATATAAAGGTGATATTTACACAATAGACGCAAGAAAAATATCAATTGAAGCATTAGGAAGGTATTTTCCAAATACCCCTATGCTTGCAGCAATTGTTAAAGTTAGTGGAATTATGCCTGATGAAGCTTTTCTTGAAGACATGAAAAGTTCATTTAAACATAAATTTGCCAAAAAACCAGAAGTTATTGATGGAAATATGAAAGCCCTAGAAATGGCTTTAAAAGAAATTAAAAAAATTTAACAACACAACTTGTCAAAAAGGGGCGGCCCTTTTGACAACTTTTAGAAAGGAGAAAATCATGTCAAATATAAATAAAACAACACCTATGGAAAATTTAACAATAGGTGGAAACATATATGAAGCAGGTAATGCCAGAGAATTTAAAACTGGTGACTGGAGAAGTATTAAACCTATATGGATAGAAGAAAATTGTAAACAATGTGGCTTATGCTACCCTGTTTGCCCAGATAACAGTATTCCTGTTTGCAAAGGCTCTTTAAAAAGAGAAGATTTTAATTATGATTATTGCAAAGGATGCGGTGTTTGTGCTAAAGCTTGCCCATTTAATGCAATCATTATGAAGGAAGAAGGTGCTGAACAATGAGTATAAGAGAAAGATTAAGTGGCAATGAAGCCGTTGCGACTGCTATGAAACAAATTAATCCTGATGTTGTTGCTGCATTCCCTATCACTCCGTCTACAGAAATTCCTCAGTATTTTTCAACATTTGTTGCAAATGGCTCAGTTGATACTGAATTTGTTGCTGTTGAGAGTGAACATAGTGCTATGAGTGCTTGTATTGGTGCAGAAGCTGCTGGCTCAAGGGCTATGACTGCTACATCTGCAAATGGTTTGTCTTTGATGTGGGAAATGATTTACATTGCTTCAAGTTTAAGACTTCCAATAGTTATGAACTTGGTTAATAGAGCTGTATCTGGACCACTTAACATACACAATGACCATTCAGATGCAATGGGTGTTCGTGACGCTGGTTGGATAATGTTGTTTTCAGAAAATAATCAAGAGGCTTATGACAACAACTTAATGGCTCACAAAATTGCTGAAAATAAAGATGTTCAACTTCCAATTATGATTTGTCAAGATGGATTTATAACATCACATTCAATTGAAAATATTGAATTAGAAAATGATGAAGATGTTAAAAAGTTTGTTGGTGAATACCACCCTGAACATTATTTATTAAATAAAAAAGAGCCGATGGCAATTGGTCCTCTAGATTTGCAAGCTTATCTTTTTGAACACAAAGCTCAACAAGGAAATGCTATGAAAGCTGCTAAACAAGTTATTTTAGATGTTTCACAAGAGTTTGAAAAATGGACTGGTAGACATTATGGTTTGTTTGAAGAATACAAATTAGATGATGCAGAAATTGCTATTGTTTGTATGAACTCAACTGCTGGTACAACTAAAGCTGTTGTTGATAAATTAAGAGAACAAGGGGTTAAAGCTGGTTTATTAAAAATCAGAGTCTACAGACCGTTCCCAAGTGAAGAAGTTGCAAAAGCATTATCACATTTAAAAGCCGTTGCAGTATTAGATAAATCCGATTCTTTAAATGCTATTGGTGGAGCTTTATTTGAAGATGTTGTTTCTAGCATGTATGTTGCAAAACAAAACGTTCCAGTTGTTAATTATGTTTATGGAATTGGTGGTAGAGACACCACAGAGAAAGATATCCACTCAGTTTATACAGATTTAGCTGAAATTGCTAAAGACGGAAAAGTTGAAGATACTTATAGATATTTAGGACTAAGAACTCAAAAATAGTAAATTTTAAATTTTTATTTTTTATGAACAAAGCGGAAAATTTTTATTTTATTAAAAAGGAAGGAGAAAAAAATTATGGCATATAATGTTAAAGAAATAGTTGCAAATAAACCTTCAAGATTTACAGAAGGTCACAGAATGTGTGCTGGATGTGGAGCACCTGTTGTTGCAAGACACATTTTAAGAGCACTAAAAGAAGAAGACCACGCAGTAATATCAACTGCAACTGGATGTATGGAAGTATCAACATTTATTTACCCATACACAGCATGGGCAGATTCATTTATCCATACAGCATTTGAAAGCACATCTGCTACTTTATCTGGAGTAGAAGCTGCATACAAATCACTTAAAAAACAAGGAAAATTACCAGAAGATGAACACACAAAATTCATCGCATTTGGTGGAGATGGTGGAACTTATGATATTGGTTTGCAATCACTATCAGGAGCAATGGAAAGAGGACATGACATGTTATATGTTTGCTATGACAATGGTGCATACATGAACACAGGTATCCAACGTTCATCTGCAACACCAAAATTTGCAGACACAACAACATCACCTGCTGGAAAAGTTATTCCTGGTAAAATGCAATCAAGAAAAGATTTAACAAAAATAATGGTAGGACATCACTTACCATATGTTGCACAATCAATTGCAGTAAATAATATGAAAGATTTATATGAAAAAGCTGAAAAAGCAATTTATACAGAAGGTCCAACATTTTTAAATGTTATGGCTCCTTGCCCTAGAGGTTGGGGGTATGCAACAGAAGATTTAATGAAAATTAATAAATTGGCTGTCGAAACTTGCTATTGGCCTTTATATGAAGTTGTTAATGGTGTTTATCATATTTCTTATAAACCTGCTAAAAAACTTCCTATTGAGGAATTCTTGAGACCTCAAAAAAGATTTAAGCATATGTTTAAACCTGGCAATGAGTGGATGATTGAAGAGTTCCAAAAAGAAGTTGATGCAAGATGGCAAGAACTTTTAGATTTGGAAGCAATTGGAAAAGGGATTTAGGGACGTTCCTTGAATTCCCTTTTTTTAGGGATTTGGGGACACACCTTATCCCTTTTTTTTATATCCTTGTTCAACTTTTTTATATCATCATTCATCTTTTTTATATCCTTGTTCATCTTTTTTATATCCTCGTTCATTTTTTTATATCCTCGTTCATTTTTTATATCATCATTCATATTTTTTTCTGCCTCCACATATTATCTATGTCAACATCCACTTACTATCTATATCCATTTCCATCTATTATCTATGTCCGCATCCACTTATTATCTATATCCGCTTTCATTTTTTATATCAACCTACATCTATCTTCACCGCATCTATCATTGTGCAATCTTTTCCCTTGAAATATTTGAAATTCTATTTTTCCCTATCTTTAGATATTCTGTTATCACTTTATTTGTCACATCACAATTATTCTTTATTTCCTTAATCAATAATAACAATAAATAATTATCCTTTTTTATGTAATCTAATTTCCAATTATTTTCATTACAAAATTGTATAATTACTTTCTTCATTTTCTCCTCTGATTTTTCCTGTTCTTCCTTAACATCCATGATATTTTCTGACGAAAAATTTTTATGAATAAATTTAAATTGTTTTAGATAGTTATCTGTATCAAAAATCAACTTGATATCCTCTATATTTACATTTTTATGAATATAATTTTTATATGATGAAAATTTATACTGAATTTCATTTTTAACCATTCCTGCTTTTACAGGATTTTTATGAATATATGCCAACGTATTAAATAAATGGCTTTTATCTGCTATCTCTTGTGTATAATATCTATTTCTAAATACATATCCCACTCTCATTCTATGTTTATTATAAAAAATCCCATATGAAGTATTAACTCTACTCATTATTTTGGACAATTCTTCTATTTTATCTGTATATATAAGCAAATGCGCATGATTATCCATAATGCAATATGCCAAAAGTTTTGTATTTTCATATTTATTTAGCATATTATTCAATAGCTTTATATATTCTTGCTTATACTTATCATTTTTAAAAATATATTCCTTTTTTATCCCTTGTGTTATAACATGAATATATTTTGAATTTATTGATGTTCTTGATATTCTAGGCATTATGCCTCCTTTCTAAATTATTTCTAACTTAATTATGGTATTTTTTTGATTTAAACTGTTTTGACTTAAGCTATTTGATTTTAAATCCTTACTTTAAATTTTTTCGAATTAAAATTTTTAAAGACAGCCATAAAAATTCATATAAGGGCTGTCCCATAATCCCTTCAAAGAGGGATTTCAAGGAACGTCCCTTAATCCCCCTCTGGAGCTTCAACAGGACAAACTCCTGCGCAAGTTCCACATGATATACATGCTGAAGCATCTATAACAAACTTATCTTCTCCTTGTGATATGCATCCTACTGGACATTCAGCAGCGCAAGCACCACAAGATATACATTTATCTGTAATTTTATATGCCATTTTTTTCACCTCCTAAAACTTTTTTATCTTCTTGCTCTAGCTTTTCAAGTTCCTCTAGTTCTTTTTTATTCTGAATTTCTTCTTCATCTATCTGCTCTCTAGCCACATCTTTAATTATTGTTACATCTTTAGCATCATATTTTTTATACGTATATGTATCTTCACTTTTAAATTTTACTTTTAATTTTTCCTTTAAAATTTCTATATTATCTACTTCTCCAACTCCGTCTTCTGTTTTAACAATTGCCCCTATATTTGGAAGATGTCTTAGTTTTTCTTCATATACTTCATTTTCATATTTTAAACAACACATAAGTCTTCCACAATTGCCTGATATTTTTGATGGATTTAATGAGATGTTTTGTTCTTTTGCCATTTTTATTGATACCGCTTCGAAGTCATTCAAAAATGTACAACAGCATAATTCTTTACCGCAAACCCCATTTCCACCAATTCTTTTTACTTCGTCTCTAACTCCTATTTGACGTAATTCTATTCTTGTTTTGTAAATTGCAGCTAGGTCTCTTACCAGTTCTCTAAAGTCTACTCTTCCGTCTGCTGTAAAGTAAAACAACATTTTGCTGTTATCAAATTTACATTCCACGTCTGTAAGAGTCATTTTCAATTTATGTTCTTTTATTTTTTCTTCACATACTTTGAATGCCTCTTTTTCAATTTTTTTGCATTCTTCATTTCTTTTCATATCTCTATGTGTAGCAATTCTTAATATTTTTTTTAATGGCTCTACTATTTTTTCATCTTCAACATATCTATTTGGAATCCATACTTCTGCAAGTTCTTCTCCTTGTGATGTCTCAACTATTACTTTATCCCCTTTTTGCACTTTTATCCCTTTAGGGTTAAAAAAATATATTTTTCCTAATTTTTTAAATCTTATTCCTACAATATTTTTCAAGTCTAACTTTCCTTCCCTTATTTTCATTTTTAATTTTATTACCATTTTGCATTATTTATCTTTTGTTAAACAAATTTGAAAAGCAAAGATTTTTTATGAATTTGTATTTTTATAGTTTAATCTTAGTTTACCTGCTCCCATAATTTAAGTAGCATATTATCTATACTCATATCATAATTAGCATTTAATTGCAATCTTTTTTTAGTGTTTTCTACTATACTTATACAATTAGCATATTTGTTAGATTTTTTAGCTATTTCTAATAAAACTATATTTATATACTCTAAAATTTCAAATTTTTCATCTTTTGCCTTATAAATAATTTCAGCACCATTTAAAATATCTATTTTATCCCTATTCTCCAAATTTGTAATTACATTTTCTATCTGTTCATACTCTTCTTGTTTGTTCTGCAATTGTATGGCTTTTCCGATACTTCCTTGAAATGCTTTTAACATGATTTTGCTATTTATTTTTGTTTGAAAATTTTCTTCTAAATATTTTGAAATATCTTCTTCTGATATTTTATTAAAATGTAATATCATACATCTTGATTTTATTGTATCTAAATATGCACTTTCATTTGCTCCTATCAATATAATAGTGACAAATTCAGGTGGCTCTTCTAATGTTTTTAATAAACAGTTTTGTGCTTCTATTGTCATTTTATCACTGTCATTTATTATATAAACTTTTTTATTTGAAATAATTGGCTTTTCTGCTACCTTTTTTTGAAATTCTCTTATTTGTTCTATTTTTAAGCTATTTCCTTCTGGCTCAATTATTCTAAAGTCCGGATTATTGTCACTATCAAATTCAATACATGATTTACATTTACCGCAATATTTATTTTCATTAGTACATAATATCATTTTTGCAAATTCTTTTGCTATCATTTTTTTGCCTATTCCTTCTGTCCCAACAAACATATAACTATGCGATGTTTTATTGCTTTTTATTGCATTTGTTAATAATTCCTTTATATTGTCATTTCCTAATATATTATTAAACATTTTATCCCCTGCTTTAAATTTTTATGTATTTTTATATTTTATTTTATTTTACCAAATACATTTAATGGCCAAATTCTTATCCATACTTTGCTTTCTATTTTTTCTAGTGGAATACATCCAAAAGCTCTACAGTCTGTGCTATAGTTTCTGTTGTCCCCCATAGCAAATACACAATTTTCTGGAACTATAAAGTCATCAAAGCCCGCTCCCATCAAGTCTGTAACAATTCCACTTTGAAGATAGTCCTCTTGCAATTCTTCTTCATTTATATAAACTTTGCCGTCTTTTATTTGAACATGTTCACCTGGTAATGCTATAACTCTTTTAATATAACTGTCTTTTCCTATTTCTAAAACATTGTATACAAATTTTCCCCATATACTTGTTGGCTCATCCTCATATTTTGCTACTGGATTACTTTGATCTATTTCACTATATGTATATGTTTTTTTGCTTGGAGCTTCAAATGTTATGATGTCTCCTCTTTCTGGTAATTTTTTTGTTGTTCTTCCCCATCTGTTTAACCATAGTCTTTGGTCTTGTACTAGTGTTGGATTCATTGATACTTGTTTTACTATTGTTGGTGTTCCTATAAAATATCTAAATAGTAACGCTAATACTACTGCTATTATTATACAGTATATCCATTCTAGTATATCTTTTACTTTATCATTCATTTGTATCTATCTCCTTATTTTTATAGTTTTACAATAAACTATAACTTTAATTTCTTTATCTTGTATATTATACATTAATTTATGAGATTTATCAATATTTTTAAGATGGAAAATAAAAATTATATCACATTGTCAAAAAGGCCGCCCCTTTTTGACAGAAAAAAGTTGTCAAAAAAGGGCGGCCCTTTTGACAACTTTTTATTGTTTTGTTGGTACTCTAATAACAACCTCTGTCCCAACTCCAACTTCACTTTTAATATCAATACTTCCTCCATTTTTATCCAAAATTTCCTTAGCAATTGATAGGCCTAAACCAGTACCTCCCATTTCTCTAGTACGTGCTTTATCTACCCTATAAAATCTCTCAAAAATTCTAGATAAGTCTTCTTCTGGAATACCAATACCATTATCAAATATTTTTATATAAGCATCATTATAAACAAAACCAACATAAATCTTTATTTCTCCATTATCTGGTGTATATTTAATGCTATTTGTTAAAATATTTAACACAACACGTTCTATATCGTCCTTATCAGCATACACTGGAGGAACATCTGCTGTAACAAAAGCACTAACTTTATGTCCTTTTTTCTTTATTTCTATAGCTAACTTTTCTTGGCATCTTTTTACCAATTCACCTAAATCAAAACTTTCTTTTCTAGTCTTCTTTTTGTTGCTGTCATATCTAGACAATGTTAACAAATCTGTTACCAAACGTGCCATTCTTCTAGATTCTGAAGCAATTACATTTAAAAATTTAGTTTGAGTTTCCTCATCATATCCACCTTCTAAAAGTGTATCTGCATAGCCCATTATAGAAGTTATTGGAGTTTTTAATTCATGTGATACATCTGCTACTAATTCTTTTTGCATATTATCTAATTTTACATGTTCTGTAATATCTTGTATTACTGCAATTACTCCGTCTGGTCTTTCATCTTCATTTTTAAAAGGTGCAAACAATACTTTTACATATTGGTCATCTACCTGAATTCTTTGTTCTGTTGATGTCCAACTGTCTAAGTAAATTACTTTTTCCATATTTATGTCTAATTTAAACTTTGCAAATATGTCATCAAATGTATTATCCTCTGGGCTAATACTTAAAAATTTCTTCGCCGCCGGATTTATTAATATAATTTCCCCCTTCATATTAAATGCAATAATACCATCTGTCATATGTAACAAAATTGTTTCTATTTGATTTTTTCTAGAAGAAACTTCATTAAGCTTGTCCCTTAACTCTGCTCTTTCATCACTTTTTATATATTTGTTTTTTGGACAAATTACAAATTTTGATAGATACGCCGAAATTGCTATTGCAGAAATAACATAAATAGCAAGTATTATAGCAACCGTTCTTTTTGCTTGTACTAATACATTAGTATCTTGTCCATCTATAAGTTGTGGAACTTGAGCTAAAGAATTTATATATATAAATCCTAAAGTTCCTATAAGTATTAAACCTATTAATACAGAAATTAGTATAATTTTAGATTTTATATTTTTATACATTTTTCATTCTCCCCATATAAATTTATTTTTTTACTAATTTTAAAACTTCTTTATAAATTCTATTTTCCACATCATGTGTAGAAACTTTAAGAGCATTTTTTGACATTTGTATTTCCATATTTTTATCTAAAACTATTTTTTCGATTTGTGTATTTAAAACTTCTCCATCTAATTCATCATTTAATATAATCTTTGCAGCTCCAATACTTTCCAAAACTTTTGCATTATACAATTGGTGGTCACCACTAACATTTGGTAATGGAATCAAGATTGATGGCTTTCCTAAATTAGAAATCTCTGTAATCGTCATTGCACCACTTCTCGCAACAATCAAATTAGAAACATTCATAATTTCCTCCATATTGTAAATATATGGAACAATTTTAGCATTTTCAATATTATTAATATTAATGTTTTTATCTAATAACCTTTCTTTAATAATGTCATATTGTTTTGGACCAGTAGCCCACATAATTTGATAATCTTTATTTAATTTATTTTTCAAAATTGCTAAAATTGCTTCATTGATTCTTTGAGCACCTTGGCTTCCTCCAAATATTAATACAATTGGTTTTGCTTCATTAAGTCCTGCCTTTTTTATTATTTGTAATTTTTCATTTATACCATAATCTTTTTTAGTAATCTTTACAGGTGTACCTGTACACACAATTTTTTTGGCATTTTTAATTCTAGATTTTGCATCTTCGAAAGAAACCAAAATTGTATCTGTTTTTTTGGAAAGCATTTTTACTGCTTTTCCTGGAAATGCATTGCTTTCATGTAACAATGTTGGAATACCTAAACTATGTGCAGCAAAAATTGTTGCACCACAAATATACCCCCCTGTTCCAATTACTATATCTGGCTTAAATTCTTTAATTATTCTTTTAGCTTCACCATAGCCTTTAAATGTTTTATACATTTTTTTAATATTTTCAATTGATATTTTTTTGCTTAAACCATATGCATCAATTGTTCTCAATTCATAACCAGCTCTTGGCACTAAATCATTCTCAAGCCCTCTTGTCGTTCCTATAAAAATTACTTTTGAATCTTTTTCTTCTTCTCTTATTTTGTTTGCAATCGCAAGTCCTGGGTTAATATGTCCCGCTGTACCTGCTGCAGCAATAATAACTCTCATAACACTCTCCTTAAGAAAAGGGAATTAGGGACGTTCCTTAAAATCCCTTCTTTAGGGGACTTAGGGACACTCCTATATTGACCCTTTTCTATATTTTAATATTAAAAGGAGCGTCCCCTTTTCCCTAAAAAAAGGGATTTTAAGGAACGTCCCTAATTCCCTTTTGCGCCAGCACGAGAAATATTAAGTAACACTCCCATCTCGCACAATAAGAAAAACAACGCTGTACCACCGGTAACTAAAAAATGGTAATGGCATACCTGTTGCAGGCATTGATGATGTAACAACTGCTACATTTATTATAACCTGAATTGCTACCAATGCTGTAATGCCTATAGCAATTAAACTTCCAAACATATCTGGAGCCTTCATTGCAATCAATACACCTCTCCAAATAAATATTGCAAATAATATTAATACTACTGCACATCCAACAAAGCCCAACTCTTCTGCCAATATTGAAAATATAAAGTCATTGTGTGGCTCTGGTATATATAAATATTTTTGTTTACTATCTCCAAGTCCTACTCCAAATAAGCCTCCAGAGCCTATTGCATACAAACTTTGAACAACTTGCCATCCATCTCCCGTAATGTCTTGCCAAGGATTCATAAATGTTACAAATCTTTTTAGTCTATATGGCTCTAGTGCTATAAGTCCTATCAAACCTGGTATTCCAACTCCTATACCCGTTAATACAAAATGTTTAAATTTACAACCAGCCACAATCATCATTACACAAACAATTCCTATTATAACAATAGATGCACTCAAATGTGGCTCTAATAATAGCAATAATATAATTGGTGCCAAATATAGAATATGTTTAATTAAACCTTTACCATAAAAAGGCAATTCGTCTCTATCTTTTACTAATATTCCAGCATAAAAAATTATCATTAAAAATTTTACCACTTCTGATGGTTGAAACGAAAGTGTTTCGGTTATCCTTATCCATCTTTTTGCACCATTAACTTCTGTTCCCATTACTTTGACTGCTATCAATAACAATACTGCCAATATCCATGCATGTTTATAAAACTTTTGATAAAATCTATAATCCATTTTAGATATAACTGCCATAAAGAACACCCCTAAAACAGCAAAAAATAATTGTTTTGAAAAATATGCATAACTGTTTCCACTCTCTGAAAGTGCTGATGGTGAACTTGCTGATAATACCATAACTAAGCCTATTCCTAATAACAGCAAAATCGTTATTACCAATGTAAAATCAACTGGATTATTTAAAAAACTTGAAAAATTTTTTTCCTTTTTCTTTTTTGCCATTTATACTCTCCTTCTACACTATTTTTAATCCTATAAAGCATGTAATTAACGTTATTACTGAAAATATAACTACAACTTTATTTTCTCTCCAACCTGATAACTCAAAATGATGATGTAAAGGTGCCATTTTAAATATTCTATTTCCAGTTTTTTTGAAATATGCAACTTGTATTATAACTGATAATGTTTCCAAAACCGGTATTATCGCTATTACTAATAACAACAATGGCATTTTTAAATATAATGCTAAACCTGATATTACACCACCTAACATTAATGAGCCAGTATCTCCCATAAATACCTTTGCAGGATGTAAGTTGAACATTAAAAAGCCTAATATTGCACCAATTACAATACTTCCAAATATTGATACTTCATATACTTGATTTGTAATTCCTATAACTGTTAAACATGTTATTATAATTGCTGAAACACTTGAAGATAACCCATCAACTCCGTCTGTAAGGTTAACTGCATTTGTTGTTCCAAGTATAACTATAATTGCAAGTGGAATATATAAAAACTCTGGTATATTTATATACATTTTCCAAATTGGAATATATGTTTCTGTTCCTATCTTAAAGCCATATATTAAAAATAGTACATATGCAACAGCTATAATTAAAAGTCCAAACATTTTATAACGTGGTTTTAAACCTTCTGTGTTTTTCAAAACTAATTTTTTAAAATCATCTATAAAACCTATTAGTCCATATCCTATAGTTATTAATAACATTGGTAGTAATTTTTTTGCTACTTCATTATTTCCAGACAAATGTAAAAATATATATGTAACTGTAACTGCAATAATTATTGCAATTATCATTATTATTCCTCCCATTGTTGGTGTCCCTTGTTTTTTCAAATGTGATGCAGGTCCTTCATTTCTTTCTATTTGACCTACTTTTAATTTTTTTAATATTGGTATTGTTATTAAGCCACAAATTACTGAAATAACAAATGTCATAAGCAATACTTTTATTTCTAAATCCAATTTTCTCCAATCCCTTCTTTTTAATGTCTTTTGTTATGATTTATTTAATATTTTTTCTATAATATCTCTTACTATAATTCTTTCATCAAAAGGATGTTTAACACCATTTATCTCTTGATATGGTTCATGTCCTTTACCAGCCAAAATAATGATATCTTTTTTATTAGCCATTTTTATAGCATGTTCAATAGCTTCAACTCTGTCAACAACAACCTCATATTTACCTTTTGTTTTCTTAATTCCCTCTTCAATTTGGTCAACAATTTTTTGTGGGTCTTCTGTTCTTGGGTTATCTGATGTAACTATTGTATAATCAGCAATTTTTCCTGATATTTCACCCATTATTGGTCTTTTACCTGAGTCTCTGTCTCCACCACAACCAAACACAGAAATAACTCTTCCACGTGTATAACTTTTTGTTGCTTGTAAAATATTTTGTAAGCTTTCTGGAGAATGAGCATAATCTATCATTATAGTTAATTCTAGTTTATTATCAACTAATTCTGACCTTCCTGGTACTCTAACCTCTAACAAAGCTTCTTTTATAACTTCTGAATCAATTCCAAATTTTTGTGCCACACAAATAGCAGCCAATGAGTTATAAACACTAAATCTACCTGGTATTCCTGTTTTTACTCTTTCATTTCTATCTGTTATTTTTACTTTAAAATCAACATATGAATTTGTAATTGTTATATCTTTTGCCAAAACATTTGCAAAATTATCAATACCATATGTTACAATATTACTTTCTGGGAATAATTTTGGTATCTTTGCTGCGTGTAAATCATCAGCATTAACTATTCCTGTTTTGCACATTTCAAATAATTTTAATTTTGAATTAAAGTAATCTTCCATTGTTGGATGTTCTCTTTCACTTATATGATCTTCTGAGAAGTTTGTAAATAAAACTATGTCAAATTGGCATCCATCAACTCTGTGTAATTTTAAACTTTGTGAAGAAACTTCCATTACACATACTTCTACACCTTCATCTACCATTTGTCTAAATGTTTGTTGTAACTCCAAACTTTCTGGTGTTGTTCTATCACTGTCTTTTATTCTCTTACCATTTATATATGTTGCAATTGTTCCTATTAGTCCAACTTTTTTTCCTGCTTTTTCTAATATTTCTTTTATCATAAATGTTGTTGTTGTTTTTCCTTTTGTTCCTGTAACACCAATTAATTTTAATTGTGATGATGGGTTACCATAAAAGTTTGATGAGCATATTGCTAATGCTACTCTTGTATCTGGTATCATTAAGATTGTTACATTTTCTGGTATATTTAATGCTTTTAAGTCACAGCCTTCTTCTACCATTACTACTGTTGCACCATTTTCTATTGCACTTTCTACATATTTATGTCCATCTGTTGCAAATCCTTTTATTGCTATAAACATATACCCTTCTTTTACTTTTTTTGAATTATTTTCAATTCCTTTAATTTCTAAGTCTAAATTTCCTTTTGCTTTAATTCCTTCTAATCCTACTAATATTTTTTTTAATTCCATTTAGAATCATCCCTTCGTTTTAATATGTTTTATGACCAAATTTTTGCTCATAATTTTGGTTACATTATATAACTATTTTTGCTTTTTGTATAGAGTTTTTCTACAAATTTATACTAATATTTTACAAAAATTTTACTCCCTTTATTAACACTAACGCCCTCTCTTGGAGACTGTTCTTTAATAATAGTATTCTCTCTATCTATTTCCTCGGAATCATTTTGAACACTAATCTCCAACCCAACTTCTTTAGTAGCATTTTCAGCTTCTTTAATACTTAAGCCTTCAACATTAGGTACCTGAACTTGTTCAACCTGTTCAATTTCATCCTGATTTCCCTGTGCCACCTCCAAATAAGGCAAAATCTCACTAAAAACTTGACCTCCAACAGGTGCCGCAACACCACCTCCTTGATGTCCTCCCTCACCAGTCGGGTTATACAAAGTAACCAACAAAACCACTTGTGGATTTTCAATAGGAGCAACACC
>CAKPAB010000021.1 GCA_934132805.1 uncultured Clostridia bacterium
TTTTTGATGTTAGAATAAAATTAAAAATTAAAAATACACCTTGTAATTTGTCTATTCATTTATAGATATAATCTCTCCCTTTTCATCATAGCATGTTGTCCTTTCAAGCTTATATTCATATCCATATTTATTTTCTATTGGATCAAATCCACCCTTGCCATAATATTCTTCTATTCTTTTCTGATTTCCAACTACAAATATATTTTTATAATCATAGTAATTCACATAAGTTCTCTTAAATCCACTTACATATGCAACAAACTTTTTTCCATCTTTTTCGACAACATGTTCAGGTGTATAGCCAAATACTCAAAAAAAATAAATTATTGGAGTTGATAGTAAAAATAACATAATAAATATGCTTATTAGAATAATCTTTACATTTTTTTCTTAATCTTTAAAAGTAATTGTATTATTCTAACAATAAAACCAAACATAATTATTATTGTAGATACTATATATATATATATCCATTCTCTAAACATTAATTTACAGAAAGATAATATTAAGTATAAAGTAACAATTATTAATGTGTAAATAATTGTATCTAATAATATAATCCTTGGAATATATTTTTTTCTCCATTACTTCATCTCCCCTACAACTTACTATTTGTATTTATCCTTATAATAAACTACTGAATTTTTTATTATATGTATCAATATTTTTTGTACTTTGGCTTACAAAAAACTCTGTTACCTTAATTTTTAATCCTTCTACCTCTTCTTTTGAATAATTTTTGTTCTCTACATTTATTCCAGCCTCATCAAATAGTTTAATATCATTCTTTGAATATTGCATTTTTAACTCCCTCTTTCATTTATTACTTTTTTTAACACAAAATATAAATTATTACTAATATGCTAGTATTCCATATACTAAAAAAAATAATTTGCTCATTCTCACTTACAATCCAGCTTTTTTGTTTAGCTTCCGTTATTTCATCTCCAACTTTACTGTTCCCAATCAAAAATGGAGAATTTTCATTATGCTTTTTTATATTTTCAATAACTAAACTTTTATTAGCATTTGCATAACAATACTTGCATAAATGTCCACAAGTATTATAAGCTCCTATATCATTTTCCATAAGGCAATTACATTTTTGTTGGTGGTCTTAAATCTGGTGCATTACATATATCCTTAGCTTTATATCTATCCTTTATTAATTCTTTATCATAATTAGCATCATATAATTCTCCTACTAACATTTTATCTTTTTCTGACATGATTTTTCTCCTTTGCTTTTTATATATTTGAATTATAGCATAAATATTTTGTCAAAAAGAACAAATCTGAAAAAATCAAAGATTTTTTCAGTAAATTTGTTCGTGCGCAAAAATTTATGAAATAAATTTTCTGTGCATTGTAGTTTTATATATTAGAAAAGTTGTATAACTTTCCTAATATATAATGCAAAAAGAGTTCAATTATAAACTCTTTTTTTAATCATTACTTCGTAAGTTCAATAATATTATTCATAATTTCCTCAGTAACCTTATCCAAAACCTCTTTATCCTTGCTACCCTTATACTGACTAAAATCTAAGGGTTTTCCATAAGTAACCGTAACCTTCCAATCTCCTTTTGTACCACCTTTAATACCACAAGGAACAACAGGAGCACCACTTCTAACCGCAAAAAAAGCTGCACCATCTTTAACCTTTTCACCTTTTGCCAATCCATTTCTAGTTCCCTCCGGAAACAAAGCCAAGCAATCACCATTTTTTAAAGTTTTCAAAGATTCTTTCAATGCAATAACTTCTTTAGAATCTCTTTTAACTAAAATTGCATCAAACACATTTCCTAAAATTGCCAAAAACTTATTTTTTGTTAACTCCTCTTTAGCCAAAAATCTAGTATATCTCCCAGTAGTAACCTCTATTAATGGTGGGTCTAAAAAACTTCTATGATTTCCACAAATAATTACAGGACCTTCCTTTGGAATATTTTCTTTTCCAACCAATTTAAATCTATACACTACCTTACAGTAAATCCAAATTGCACCTTTTACAATTCCTCTTTCTATTGATTTTAAAACATTTTTCATATTTACTTTTCCTTTCAATTTTAATTAATTTCATATATAACTTTATAATCTACAAGTTTTCCTTTGGAATATAAACATTTTTAGCCACTACCTCAAATTCCTCAACATTCATAGCAGTCAACTTTTCAATTTCCTTTTTTGCCTTACTCTTAAATTCATTTATGCCATCAATAACATTAAACCCATACACAATAGTAACCTCCATATATAGCTTAACACCTTCACCAAAATTATCCACTCTGATTTTTTGGACCTTATGAATTTCAATTGTCTTTGAAGCTAAATACTCAATAATCTGTCTAAAAACAGTATCCGAAATAGTAAATTTTCCCATATAACTAAAAGTAGGCCTAATTATAGATTTTTCAGATATATATGGAGCATTTCCTCTCCCTTTTGTTTTAAAAATTTGTAATGGATCCAATAAATATCCTGAAAAATCTTTCTTTATCTCAAAAGTAGGTACTGGTATTACATGTTTACCTTCTGTGACTCTTATTCTTCTAGCAGTTTCCATCTCTTCTTGAGTAGCAACATCAGAAATATATGTAGTATCACATATTTCAGGTAAACCTAAATTAGCTGCTATTTTTTGTACCATTCCATCTGAGGTACCTAGTATCAATATACTTTCCGGTTTATATTTTTTAAATGCCTTAATTATTTCTTGTTTCTCTTCATCTGTATAAAATAATGCATGTTTTACCGTCTCTATTTTTGTTGGAGCCTTTTTAGCTGACTCTCCAGCAATAACCTCATTGTCCTTTATTAACAATCCATCATCTATTATATAATTAATATTTTTTTCGCTTGCAACCATTTGGGCTCTATAACTTTTTCCTGTACCTGAAGGTCCCACAAATGCATATACTTTTATTTTGTTTGTTCCCAATTTTGATAAATTAGACAAATTAGGAATTTTATTTGGAATTTTATCTTTTAAAGACATTTTTATTTCATCCCTTTCTTACCTTTTCTATAAAGTTTTAAATCGTATTCTTTTTAAAATATTTACTTTTTATTTATAATTTTTTACACTTAATTCAGGATACGTAAAAATTTTACCATCATTTGAAAATTGTCCATCAGCTACATGTGAAGTATTAAATTCTTCTGCCCCTTTTAAAAAATATTGATATTTCACACTATTAGTTAAAGTTGCACCACCTAATAATATTGGGTCATCCCAAGTACAATCTATAGCATACCAGCTTCCATTTAATTGTACATAATTCCATGCATGATTTTCATTTTTTCCTTCTGAATTTGTTGCCTTACCTGAAACAATTACACATGGTATATTTAAGCTATCCATTATATATTTAAATGCTTCAGAATATCCTTCACACACACATTGTTTGTTTATTAATGCTCCATATAAATTATAAATATTTGGTTTTGATAATGTCTCATCATATTCTACATTATCAATCAAATAATCATGAACCATTTTTATATTTTGATAATCATCTTCTGTTTTATTTTGTAATATATTATTTTTTACTGACTCTATTTCATTAACTGCTGAATCCATTCTATTTTTAGTTGAAAATGCATCTATTAAATAATTTGCACCTTTTCCCTCATTTAACAGTATTCTATAACTTTTTTGACTTCCTCTAGTTGTTGTTTCTATATTCAAATATAATTTTGTGAAATCTATATAAAATATTTCTGGATTATCATATGTATATGCTTCTATAGCTTCTTGATAATAATCTCCTATCATTTTTTGTCCATCATCAGTACCTGCCAATTTAGCTATATCTTGACCTAAATCTATTTCACATGTACCTGTTTTCATATTTTCTTTGTTTTTTTCTATTGCATTATATATAATTTTAGCATAATTATCCAATTGATTGTAAAAATATTTTTTAGTATTTATGCTTGTATTATTTTCTGTTGTTTTTTTCTCAGTTGTTGTATCTAATACCTGTGGTGTTAATGTATCTTCCGTATCTGCATCTGAAGATACCATTGTTATATTTGATACAAATTCTTTTACTTCGCCAATTGCACCTGTTTTTATAATTTCATCATAAATAATTAGTCCAAATATTCCTACACCAATAATTATAAATATTGATATTAAGACAATTATAAATGTAGTTATCTTCGATTTCATCTATATCTCATCCCCTTTTCAAGGCTTTAAATAGTTAAACTGCATAATTTATCAATTCTCAAATATTATTATAACATTTTTTAAAACTAAAAAAAAGTATATTTCTATTTTTTTTGCCAATACTACTAATATTATGAAAATTAAAGATTTTATTAACAACACTTTTGGTTATACACCAAAACAAACTTATCAATTTACATTGCCTACAGGCTCTAGTAACTCTGAGTCAACAACAATTCAAAACAGCAAAAATATTCCAGAAGAGTCACAAAATGTTTATACAAATTTAGATTTAAATTTAAAATATGTAAAATCTAAATATAATACATTAATCAATAGTGATATTGTGATTAGGGAATTTTTGTTAAATGCTAGAAATAAGCAATATAATGCCTTTATTTTATATATTGATGGCATGGTCGATTCACAAATTTTAAATGATTTTGTTTTACAACCTCTAATGCTAAGAAATAGAAATAATACTTTTGATGGTCCACAAAACCAAATAACCTCTAATACCTCAGAAAATAAAGTAACAGTAAACAAAGTCAAAAAATTTGATTTATCTACTTATATACAGGATTGCTTAATTCCACAAAACAATTTAAAAACTCAAACCGATTTTGATGAAATTTTTGCAGGTATAAATTCTGGAAATTGTGCACTATTTGTAGATACTATAAATATTTGTTTTGATATTGATGTTAAAGGTTTTAAACAAAGAAGTATTTCTAAACCAGAAAACGAAATTGTTATAAAAGGCTCTCATGAAGCTTTTGTAGAAAATATCCGTACAAACACTTCTCTTTTAAGAAGACTTACTAACAATGAAAATTTGATTATAGAAAATGTAAAAGTGGGAAAAGTCACCAAAACAAATTGTGCTTTATGCTATATACAAAACATTGCAAATGATGATTTAGTAGCAGAAGCAAATTACAGACTAAATAATCTAGGTGTAGATTCTCTTTTATCTGCAGGTGAATTAGAGCAATTACTAACTGAGACTAACATTCTTGGTGTTCCCAAAATACTAGTTTCTGAAAGACCAGACAATGCAGCAAAAGCACTTTTACAAGGCAGAGTTATTATAATTGTAAATGGCTCCCCTTATGCTTTAATACTTCCTGCTGTTCTAATTGACTTTTTATCTTCTCCTGAGGATACAAATCTAAAAACTATTTTTGCAAATTTTTTAAAAGTAATTAGAATTATATCTGCTTTTTTTGCCTTACTACTGCCAGGACTATACATTGCAATTACAAGTTTTCACAGAGAAATTATTCCTACTGAATTGTTGTACTCAATTTTATCTTCAAGGCAAAGTGTTCCATTTCCTATAATTTTTGAAATTTTAGCTATGGAAATATCCTTTGAAATTATTAGAGAGTCCGGTCTAAGAGTTCCTTCACCTATTGGTCCTACTCTTGGTATTGTTGGTGCTTTAGTTCTAGGTCAAGCTACTGTAAGTGCTGGTATTGTAAGTCCTATTTTAATTATTATTGTTGCTATAACTGGTATAAGTTCTTTTGCAATTCCTGATTTCACTTTTAGTTTTCACTTAAGATATTTTAGGTTTGCATTTATATTACTTGGTGTTCTTGCTGGCTTTTTAGGTATTGGCATTGGTATTTTCATTTATTTAGCAGCTCTATGTGACTTAGAAACTTTTGGTGTTTCTTATACTGCACCATATGCACCTGTTATTAACTCAAAAAATAATGGCTACTTACTTTCACCTATTTGGAAAAGAGAATATCGAGCAACTTACCTTGCATCAAAAAAAGAAAAACGACAAAACAAAATATCAATGAAATGGAGATTTTAAAATAAAGGAGGTCACTAAAATGTCAAAATCAAAAATTGGAACAATAGAAGCTATTGCATTAATATTATCTGCTCTAGCACCATTTACAGTTATTTCATTATCTAGAACATTTATAAATGAAACAAAATCAAGTGCACTTTTAAATATTATTTATATAACATTAATATGTTTGCTTATAAGTTATATAATTTATACTTTATTTAAAAAATTTCCAGGCTTAGATATTATTGATATTTCAAAATATTTAGGTGGTAACACATTCAAAAATATAATTGGTTTTATGTTTATTGCTTATTTTATGATTACATCTTCTATATTATTAAGAAATTTTTGTGAAGGATTAAAAGTTATTTATTATCCATACACTAATATAGTTTACATTATACTAATGTTTGTAATAGCTATTGGTATTGTCAATAACTTTAGCTTTAATGCCACAATAAAGACAACAACACTAATATTTCCTATTATTTTACTAAGTATTTTACTTTTATTTATTGGAAATATAAATAATTTTTCATTTCAAAAAATTTTTCCTTTATTAGGAGATGGGTTAAAAAGTACTTTTATATTAGGCCTTTCTAACATTGGTTCCTTTGCTGGAATTTTATACTTATATTTGCTACCACCACTTTTAAAACAGCCTGATAAATTCAAAAAAATTTGCATTTGGTCTATTATTTTATCAGGTTTGTTTATTTTTATATGTGTTGCAACACTGCTTTTTATGTTTTCAATTTATATTAATACAGATGAAATAATGCCACTATTTTCTGTAAGTAGATATATTGACTTTGGAAATTTTTTTCAACGTTTTGAATCTTTATTTCTACTTATTTGGACAATTGCTTTTTGTTGTTATTTAAGTATATCTTTAAAATTTTCTACTTATATTTTTGCAAAAACATTTAGTTTAGCTGATACATCACCATTAATATATATTTTTTGTATATTATTATATGGTATAGCATTATTACCTAAAAACTATGCTGTTTCTAGCTTTTTTGAAACATATATTTATAGATATATAAGCATTGCCCTTATTATTTGTGGAATTATTATTTTACTTTTAGCTAATTTTAAGAAAAAGGTTGGTGATTAATTTGAAAAAGATTTTTATAAAAATATTCATCATTATCATAATTATAATATTTTTCATTTCCTTTTCATATTCATATAAAACCTTAAATATTGAAAACCTAGCATTTGTTGTAGCTCTTGGCATTGATACATCAGACTCTAAAGAAATAAAAGTGACTTTTCAATTTGTAAACCCACCTTCTACTAGTGAAGGATCTAATCAAGAAGTAAAAATACTAGAAGATTCTGTTGATACAAATTCAATTCCTAATGCTATAAACATTATGAATAGTTATTTAGCAAGAAAAATTGATTTATCACATTGTAGAAATATCATATTTTCCGAAGATATTGCTAAAAATGGCATATCAAACTACATTTATACTTTAATGAATGACGTGCAAGTTAGACCAACTTCAAATATCATAGTAACAACATGTACTGCATATGATTATATAAAAAATTCAATTCCAAGTCTTGAAACTTCTATTACACGATATTATGATATTTTTCCAAACTCAAGTCATTACACTGGCTATGTTTCTAATGCTAGTATTGGAAATTTTTATAATGCCTTAGTTTGCAACAGCTGTGAACCATATACTATTTTAGGTGGTCTCAGCTCACAAACATCTACTGGCTCACAATCTAATGTATCTTCTGACTCCAATATTATTGCCGGCTCTTCATCCATATCAGGCACCCGTGCCACAGAAAACATTGGAATGGCAGCATTTAAACATGATAAATTAATTGGAGAACTCGATGCTATTGAAACCGTATGTTTTCATGTTTTAAAAAATAATATTAATAGTTTTCTTGTTTCTGTTCCTAACCCTAATGACAAAACTAATAATATTGACCTTTTAATTACACCAAAAAAATCTACTAAAATTAAAGTTGATATTGTAAATGGCTCTCCTTATATTAAAATTGATGCTTCTTTTAATGCTAAAATCTACTCTATGGATGAAAACTCTAGCTATTTAAATCAAGATACACTTACAGCTATTTCAAATTCTTGTAGTAATTATATGCAAAATGTATTATTAAATTTTTTGTATAAAACTTCCATAGAATTTAAAAGTGATATTAATGGTTTTGGGAAATATGCTTTATCAGATTTTTCTACTAATATTGATTTTAAAAACTACGATTGGAGAAATAGCTATGTGAACTCTGTTTTTGATGTTAATGTTAATACTACTGTAAATTCTGGTTTTTTATTAAATAAAACTTAAATTATACTAAATTTATTAGATTAACTTTGACAATTTTTAAAGTATTTGGGATGAGGAGGTTGTTTTTGTATGGTTGATATATTTTATCGCGTTTTGTTTTTATTGTTTAGTATTTTTGTTTTGTTGAAGTCTGTTTTTTATGCTTTATATGAGATTAAGTCTCAAAATAATAAATCAGGCGGTATTGCAGTTATTGTTTTTTCTGTCCTTGTTCTTGTTTTTGCTAATGTGATTTAGGGACGTTCCTTAAAATCCCTTTCTTGAGGGATTGGGGGACAGTCCTTTAATCTTAAATAAAAAAATGAGGAATGCTCACGGGGAAACTGTATATATGTATATGCTTTGATAATTCTTTCGGCTGCATTACACAACATAAGAATTTCTAAAAAAATAAATGGCACCCTTCCACTTTGTGAACTCTTTCCATTTATTTTTTAAGAAATTCTAATATTGTTTCAATTGCATTCAAGAATTCTAAAACCATATACATATATACAGTTTTAGCCTGAGTGAGAGAGGCTCGGTTTTTTATATTAGATTTTCTTTTTGAACGCAATGAATAAAATGAACTTTTAAATACATCACCCCTTCCCCATTAACATCCTATTTTGCATACCTCACACTACACACAAAAAAGAGGGACTTGGAGTATTTCGTAAAGGTCTGTCCCAATTTCCCTCAAAAAAGGGATTTTAAGGAACGTCCCTAAATCCTTTCAAAATCTATTTGCCTTAACATTTTATTCGCTGAAATAACTCTTATTTTTACTTTATCTCCTATTTTATATGTTGTATTAGTTTTCTCCCCAATAAGCCTCTTTCTATCTTGGTCATAAATAAAATATTCATCACCCAAATTTTCAAATCTAATTAAACCTTCAACAGTATTTTCAAGTTCAACAAAAATCCCAAACTGAGTAACAGAAGAAACAATACCATCATATTCTTCTCCAATTTTATCTTGCATATATTCAGCTTTTTTCAAATCCTCACTATCTCTCTCAACCTTAGTTGCAACCTTCTCTCTTTCTGATGATGCTTCAGCCCTTTGTCGTGCCTTTTCTTGATATTCCTCTATCCATTCATCATCTACAACATAATTATCTTCCAAATATTTTGATATTATTCTATGTATAAACAAATCAGGATATCTTCTTATCGGTGATGTGAAGTGACAATAATATTTACTTGCAATTCCAAAATGCCCTTTATTTTCTGACTCATACCTTGCAACTTTAAGTGTTCTTAATATTAATGTTGATACTACTTTTTCTTCGTCTTTTCCTTTTATCTCTTCAAGTATTTTTGATACTTCTGTTGGATATATCTTTTCATTTACCACTTTTATTTTTAACCCAAAATTAAATAAAAATTTATTTAAGTCATTTATTTTATCCAAATCTGGGTCTTCATGAACTCTATAAATAAATGGTGCTTCTAGCCAATAGAATTTTTCTGCAATTGCTTCATTTGCACTTAGCATAAATTGTTCTATTATTTCATTACTAAAGCTTGTTTCATATTTTCCTACATTTATTGCCCATCCATCTTGGTCTAAATCAATTTTACTTTCTGGTATGTCTAAATTTAAATATCCTTGTTTTAATCTTCTTTCTTTTAAAATTGTTGCTAGTTCTGCCATCAGTTCAAAATCTTTTATATATTTTTCATATTTTTTTAATACATCTTTGTCAGATTTATCTAGAATTTTTTGTACATCATGATAATTCATTCTTTCGCGTACATTTATTATTCCTTTATATACTTCTGTTGATATATTTTTTCCTTCTGAATTTATTTCCATTGAACATGAAAGTGTAAATCTGTCTTCACCTGCATTTAAACTACATATTCCATTTGATAGTTCTCGTGGTAACATTGGTATTACTCTAGAAAGCATATATATACTTGTTCCTCTTATTTGTGCTTCTTTATCCAAAAAGCTTCCTTCTTTTACATAATAGCTTACATCTGCTATATGAACATCTAATCTATAGTTTCCATTTTCTAATTTTGTAACTCTTACAGCATCGTCTAAGTCTTTTGCATCTTCACCATCTATTGTAAAAATCACATGTTTTCTACAGTCAACACGATTTGGTATATCTTTTGGATCTATTTTATCTCCATATTTTTTTGCTTCTTCCACAACTTGTTCTGGAAATGTTGATGGCAAATTATACTCTTTTATTAATGACAACATATCTACACCTGCTTGATTTGGTGAGCCTAATACTTCTATGATTTTTCCTTCTGCATTTTTCCCTTTTTTAGGATATTTTGTTATTTGAACTAATACTTTATATCCGTTTCTTGCTTTTCCAAAATTATTTTTTGATATAAATATATCTGTTCCAAAGCTTTTTTCATCTGGTACGACAAAACCAAAATTTCTACTTTTTTGGAATGTTCCAACTACTGTATCTTTTTCATGTTTTATAATTTTTTTAATTTTACCTTCCGCACTCTTGTCTTTATTTTTTTCTTCAAGAATTTCTACTAAAACTCTATCTCCATTTAATGCATTTGCTGCATTTTCTTTTGATATAAATATTTCTTCTTCTTGATTTTCTATTTTTACAAAACCAAAGCCTTTTTGATTCCTTCTATATACTCCTTCTACAAAGTTTTTATTCATTTTTCATCTTCCTTCCTTAAGTCCTAAGTTGAATAACTAACAAATAGCCATGCAACTCTAATGAACTGCACGGCTATATTTTAATATTTATGCTAAATACAAAATTCCTAAAACAAGAGTTAAAACACCAAAAACAATTGAAGATATAATCATCATTCTTTTTTGTTTTCCTTCTTTAGTTCTCCCCTTATTTTTTTCGTAAAAATTGCTAGTTGATGAACCTGTTATTGTTTGTGATAACCCTCCATCTTCTTTTGTTTGTATTAATGCTAATACTATTACAACTAGTGCTATTACAAAATATATCACTGTTAATATTGTTCTAACTATTTCCATTGTTTTCCTCTTTCCTTTCTTATAGCACAGTTTCGGTTGCAAAATTGTAATTATTTTCAACCTTACTTACTAAAGTTCATTTTTAATATGTGCATATTTTACCATATAAATCACAAAATTGCAAGTAATTACACCTTAACCATAAAAATTTTCTTAATTCTCAAAATAACAACATATTTTAAATCTTGCATATGTTTTTTTAATCACCTAATGATAAAAATTATCAACAAAATTCCTAATTTTAGAAATATATTACTTAAAAACTGAAAATTTATAGCTTTTATTCCAATTTCATTTAGCTCATCATAAGTCTTAATAATTTTGTCAATTTCATTTTCATCAGAAATCTTTAACTTCATCATATATTCCTTGGCTAAAAATCTAGCTTTTATCATTGCATCATTTTCTAAATATGTTCTGATTGCATAATAAATTAAACTTAAAATAATATAAATAGATACAAATATCATTTTATTTGGCAATACCTTTGCAATTCCTAAAATGAATATTATTGCAAAATAAATTAAATATATATTAGAAAATATAAAGTTAAACCACAACATTTTTTTACTCTGTATTGAATGTAAACATTCATGTGCAATTGTCTGAATTCTAGTATAACTATCTTTTAAATTTGCAATAAAAATTTTATTACTTATAACTAGATATAACGTAGCATTTGATTTCTTGTCTTCTTCTATTTTAACATTTTCATTTTTTAATTTTTTTAAATACCATTTACATATTTCTACATTTTCTGGATATTTTTGTGTTATTTCATCTAATTCTTTGTTTTCACTTATTTGTTTTATTTTTTTAAAATTAACTTCAAATATAATTCTTAAAATTATATAACTTATTATAATAATTATTAGTAAAACTATAAATTCCATAATCTTCTCCTTTTATTTTTACTAATAATGTTATTAACTAATCCATTTTTAATTTTATTTTAGTACATCAATAACTGCATCGCCGATTATTTTATTTACGTCTGCCAAAATTATATTAAATTTTGTTTCTGCATCAAAAAATTTTGCAGCTTCTGCATTTTCATATAATTTTACATACAATTCTTGCATTTTTTTAGTTTTTTCTTCATCATTTTTTCCAGTTTGCATTACTGCAACTTGAGCATCATATCTTGCAGCCTCAAACTCTTCAATTTGTTTCTTTAAATCACTATTCAAATTCAAGGCCTCTTTAGCCATTTTATAATTAACATATTCTTCTGATTGTCTTAATTCTTGTGCTAATCTATTAGCAGTATCATAAACATTCATTATTAAATTCTTCCTTTCGTGAGACAGAAAAGCTGTTTTTTACAGCTTTTAACTTTCTGCCCCTTCTATTACAACATTTGCATCAACAGGACAAATATTAACCCATGTATTACCATCATTAACTTCTATTTCATTTCCCTGTAAATCTTGATATTTTGTTTGAGCATTTCTAGACTCTTTTATACATTTAATTTTTATTGCTTTTCCATTTGTCACATAATAACCATCAAATGTTCCAATATTTTCAAGTCCTTGTCTACCTTTATTTTCACTATCATTCAAAGTATAATTATTGCAAAATGTTACTATTATATTTTTCGTTGTTATACTATTTCCTGTATCCCAATCTGTTTGAGCTTTATTTCTTGCATATCTCTTATAAACTTGATTTTCTACATCATACACATATTTTACAGTTTGAAGATTTGAATGTGGAATTGTAATACTTTTTGCATCTTGTCCTTCTTCTAGTTTAACATCATCTGATACATAATTTAATACACTTTTCTTTGTTGAAGTTGTCTTATAATTTTTTGCTTTAGCAGCTTTTAACAAAGCATCTGTACTAGTTACAGCATTATGAGGAGCTGCCTTATCTTTTACCCTCCAAAATGTTGAAGTACTCTCTGTTATTCCATTTAAATTATTTATATTATATTGTTTTATATCGCTTTCTGCTTGTGGACTCCATCCATAATGTGCATATATAGCATCATTTTCCATTGCATAATCTAAGAAATAATGTCTTGAACTTCTAACTGGTCCTATTTTATCAACTGTAACACCTTTAAATAGTGCCATTAATCTTGTTTCTCCACCTTCTACAACAATCTCATATACCATATACGCTTTATTTAAACCTGCTTGTGGCCATGCCTGATTATGATTGTCTATCATTACAGCTATAGGTCTATCAGTTCCTTTAAAAATTTGTATATCTTTATTTTGTACTTCCGCTGTTAATACTTCTTCATCCTCGTTTTCAGATACTTCTTGTGTTCTATTATTTTTATCTTTTATAATTTTATATGCAAGCACTCCACCTGCTATTAAAATCACAATAATTAATATCAATATTAATATTCGTGTAGTTTTTTTGCTCATAATATTTCCCCCTTTTATTCTCTCGTAATTTTCAATTCATTTAAGATTTTTTCTTCTTTTGGTCTCATTACTTTTTTGTCTTCTTCTTCTATATGGTCATATCCCATTAAATGATAAAAGCCATGTACCAACATATAACTCAATTCTCTTTCAAAACTATGTCCATATTCTTCTGCTTGCTCTCTTACTTTTTCAATTGAAATTATTATATCTCCTAAAACATCTTCATATAAAAAATCTTTGTTTTTTATTTTTTCATCAAGTTCTTCCTTTTCAAACATCGGAAATGATAATACGTCTGTTGCTCTATCTATTTTTCTATATTTTTTATTTATCTTTCTTATTTCTTCTGGTGTTGTAAATGTTATTGTCATTATTAATTTTGAGTCTAATAGTCCTTCTTCCTCAAAACATTTATTTAGAACTTTTTTTACAATGCCTTCCCAATCTTCTTGTCCTTTTTCTATATTTAAATACGTAATTTCATACATTATGCTACCACCCTATTTTCCTTATTTATAGTTCCTTTATAATTTCCAGTTGATTTATATGTATTTTTCAATTCTTTTATTACACCATAATCAACTAATTTTCTTCTATAATATTTCATTATTTTTGAATAATCTACCTTAGTATTTTCTAGCTTTTTCATATCATTTTTAATAAATAGTATTTCTTTTTGTTTTACATATTCTACAAAATCTACATCTTTTAGTTTTGATATTTGCTTATACTTGTCCCAATATTTTTTATAATTTTCTCTTTCTTTTATATCTTCCCAATACACTTTCGTTGAAAGTAAACGTACATTATAATCTTCTATCAAATTCATTAACATTGAATATGCTTTTTCTCTTTTAGCAGCCATTTTTGTATCTTGTACAAGTATTCTTGCATCTTTTAAGAGTTTTTCATAACATTGTTCCGCTACAATTAATGGTATACTATGTGTAAACAATTTTCTGCTTATTCCTAATAATATCATATTTTTTTCTATATTATCTTTTGTATCTAGTTTTCCAACTGTATAGCTTTCGAATCTTTCATAGTCATCTACTATATCTTGGAATTCTTCTTTTGGGTTTATTTGCATTTTTAGTGGTAATATATTTTTTATATATTCTTCTAGTGTATAAAATATTTTTACATATATCCATTCTTTTGTTGAATCATATATGTTTGTTGTATCTGCTAATTTTATTGAATAATTTTTTAATATTGCTTTATATAATGTATCCATTTTATTTACATAGAATTTATTATATTTTTGTTGAACTTTTTCTTTTGCATTTATGTTTACACTCTCTTTGTCTAATTCTAATAAATATTTTTGTTTTCTATATTTGTAGTCTATATATTCCTTTTCTTTTAAGCTTGTTACTTCATAATATCTTGCTAAAGCATCTCTTTCAAAATCACTTGCTGTATTGTTTTTTACTTTTTTATAAATTGAGTCCATTACATATTTATCTAATGCTTCTAAATAAATTGTATATGCCTCATCATATTTTTTTTCTAATTCGTCTGTATTATATTCTGTATCTTTTTTGTAATTTTCAAATGTTTTTATTAGGTTGTTTCTTTTCATAGAAATTAACATTCCATTAATTCCTATTTTTGTTGGTATTAATATTTTTGTTAATGTATTTGTCAATTTATTAAAAAAATTCGTACTTGTTCCAGTTATTCTTAAACTTTTTTCTTCCATTTTGTTCTTCCTTTCCATTATAAATTGTGTTTTTAATTTATAATTAAAAAACTATTTTTTCATTTGTCCCTATATCTTCAAGCACCTCATATGTTACATGGACTTCTACTCCATCTTCTTTTTCATATGTGTTTACTATTTTATTAACTATTTTTTCCTTTTCTTTTATTTCGCTATCTAATTCACTTTGTAATTCTTGTATCCCTAAGTTTTTTGCTTCTTCTATTTCATATTTTTTTGTTTCCTCTTTTATTTCCTTATTCGTTGTTTTTACTAAAGAAATAGGTAAATAAAAATCTGAAAATATTTTAAATTTATTCTCCACCACTATTGTATCATAAATTTCAAATTTTGAAAGCCTTTTTGATAAATTTATTTGAAAATTGTTTATTTTTATTTGGTATTTATTTTCAGTTTTTCCTGTTTCTAGTCTTTCCGTAGAATTATATGGAATTTTTTTGCTTTTTGTGTGCCATACTTTTGCTTGTATCTCTCCCTTAGCATGGACATATCTTATTCCTGTATATTTTCCTTCCATCCACCCATTTATCAATGTTGTCCCTACATTTACTGTATCTCCAACTTTTACAGCAATTGTTCCATTTTGAGCACTAATTTTAGTTATTATTCCTTGTTTGTCTGAAACTATATTGCAGTAATCTTCCTCATTTATTATTTCTGGTTTTGCTGTTGATTTTACAACTCTAACTATTGCATTTGTTCCTTTAAGTTCAATTCCTATCCATGCTATATCATTTCTTTTTAGCCTTATTTTATTTATTATTTCTTTTGTATTTATTTTGCCCTTTATTTTTCCTATTTCCAAACCACTTTCTACTATATCCTGATACAAGTTTTCCATATTATCATTATTTTCTTGTATTATTTGTATATTCCATATAAAATTTGATGCAATCGCCAAAATTACTATTATTACTATTAAAAACACAAAAAATAATTTTCTTTTTTTATATCTATTAAATATAAATGGCAGTCCCTTTTTTTTGATTATTTTCATTTTGCATTTTGTTTGCTTTGCAATCTTTGCTATCTTTTTTAAATCTTTTATTCCCACATTTAACTCTAATTTCACATTTTTGTTTCTTTTTAAATTCCATATAATTATTTTATTGTTTCTACATATATTTATAAATCTTTCTATGTAATATCCTTCTATTGATATTCTTATATAGCCAATTATATAGTTAAATATTATTTTAATTAACATTAATCAAAATTCCTCTCTATATCCATACTTTCAACTTTCCCTCTCACTTTTATATCATCATTTGTCATGTTCTCTAGTCTTAATTCGAAACCATTTATATTTACAATTCCAAGGGAAGTATTTATTCTTATATAGTAATCTTCATATTCTAAAATCCCCTTAAAATTTTCTATTATCATTTCATTAAAACCTGTTATTGTTATTTTAGGTACATCTGTATATACTTCTTGTGGCATTTCTAATAATCTATCAATTTTTGAAAACTTGTTTTGTTTTTTTTTCATAATTTCATCCTTTCACTTTACACTTTATATAAGTGTATTTTATAATAGACAAATTTATGAAATAAATTTTCTGTACAATATAATTAAAAAAGTAGGACTTGGAGTACTTGCCCCTTAATCCCACTTTTTATATTACTCATTTATAATTTTATCAATAGATTCTACTCTCATTTCTTTAATAATTCTACAACTATTATCAAGTTTTGCTTGTTCTTCTTCAGTTAATTCAAGATTTAACAATTCACGAACTCCCTTACCATTTATAATAGCTGGAACACCAATATAAATATCATCTTGCCCATATTCCCCATCTTTTAAATAAGTAGAAACTGTTAAAATTGAATTATCATTATCTAGAACAGATTTTACAATTTTACTTAATGACATACCAATTCCATAATATGTTGCCTTCTTTTTATTTATAATTTCATATGCAGCATTTACAACATCTTCATGAATTTTTTCCAAGTCTTTCATTGGATGATTTCCATCTTTCATAATGTCTTTGACTTTTTTACATCCTACATAAGCATGATTCCATGGTACAAATGATGAATCTCCATGTTCTCCCATTATATATGCATGAATATTTTTACTTGAAACTTTTAAATAACTTGACATTATATAACGCAAACGAGCTGTATCCAAAACTGTTCCTGATCCAAATACTTGATTTTTTGGAAGTCCAGATACTTTTGCTACAACATAAGTCATCAAATCTACTGGATTACTTGCAACAATTATAACTCCATTAAAGCCACTAGCCATTATATTTTGAGTAATTCCTTTCATAATTCTTGTATTAGTTTCTGCAAGTTCTAATCTTGTTTGACCTGGTTTTTGAGCAATACCTGCTGTAATTACTACAACTTGTGCATCTTTGCATTCATCATAATCTCCTGCTTTTATAACCATTTTTTGTGGTGCAAATGGTAAACCATGTGATAAGTCCATTTGTTCTCCTATTGTTTTATCCTTGTCTATATCGATTAATACAAGTTCACTTACTCCTCCTCTATTTAGCATTGTATATGCCATACTCATTCCTACAAATCCTGTTCCTACTAAAACTACTTTTCCTTTTTTCATTTTTTATCATCCTTTCTTAAGGCACAAACCAAGTTGAAAAAAATTGTAATTATTTTTCAAGCTTTATCGTCCTTTTGTTTTTCCATACTATTATATAACTATTTTGCACATTTTTAAACAGATTATTAAAAAAATTTTACTTTTTTTATTTTTTATGATATAATCTTAAAAAATTTAACCAAGTAAGGAGTGTTATAAAATGTCTAGTTCAGATAATACAACTGCTTTGGCTGAAAATAAAGTTTTAATTTTATATATTTTAAGTCAATTACCTAATGGTATTTTAGAGGATAGCTTATATAAAATTATTTCTTCTGTTAACAATGTTAATTATTTTTATTTTAAAGAAGTTTTAACAGATTTATTGGATTCCAAATTAGTTGGTATATTCACAAAAGATGAAGAAGAAGAATCTGTACTAAAAATAACAAGTGAAGGAAATAACGCACTTTCTCTTACAATAGATGTTTTACCCGGAATATTAAAATTAAAGGCTGATAATGTTTTTCAAAAAGAATTTGCTTCAATTGCTGATGAAACTTCTATTACTGCTGAATTTATTCCAAGAAGTGAGAATGATTATACTATAAAGTGTAAAATTATAGAAAAAAACGAAACAATATTTGAAGTTAAAACTTTTGCAGGTTCTCGTGAAAGAGCAAAAAAAATTGTTGATAATTGGAACAAAAATGCTTCTAAAATATATCCTAAAATATTAGATTTATTATTTGAAGAATAAAAGTTGTCAAAAGGGACGCCCCTTTTTGACAACTTTTATTTATATATTACAACTTGTCAAAAAAGGGCGTCCCTTTTGACAACTTTTTTCTTCTTAATATCCAACCATCTCCACATTCAATTGGCAACTTCATAAGGACTTTTTGACCTTTAACACCTGGACTAACACTATCAATTTCTTCTCCTGTTTCGTCATCCCATAATTTTGTAATTTCAAAAGTTTCTGGTTGTAACCTATTTGGAATTATAATTTCCATTATATCCCCTACTGCTAATTTATTTTTTATTTCAATTACTGATTTTTCTTTTTTGTATTCTAGTATTTTTCCCCCAAACTCATATTTATCATTATATTGTCTTCCACTTAAATCTTGGATATCTTTATTTTTTCTATCATTAAAATAGAACGTTGTAAATTCTCTTGTTTTTACTTTTTCGATTTCCTTCATATATTTTGTATAATCATAATTTGATGGGTCTTTCATATAATCGTCTATTGCATTTCTATATACATTAATTACACTTGCAATATAATATTCTGTTTTTAACCTTCCCTCTATTTTTAAACTGTCAACTCCCATGTCTATTATTTCTGGCAGTTCTTTTATCAAACATAAATCTCTTGATGAAAAAATACTTGTTCCATGTTCACTTTCTTCTATTGGATACAATTGTCCTGGATTATTTTTTTCTTCTGCATACAAATTATATGACCATCTACAACTTTGTGCGCAATCACCTAAGTTTGCACTTCTTCCACACATAAAATCACTTAAGAAACATCTTCCTGAAAATGCAAAACATATTGATCCATGTCCGAACATTTCTACTTCTAAGTCTTTTGGCTTATTTTCCATTATGTATTTTAGTTGCTCTTTGTTTATTTCTCTTGCCATTATTACTCTTTTAGCTCCATTTTTGTACCAAAATTGACAGTCTCTTAAACTTACTATATTTGCTTGTGTACTTACATGTATTGGTACATTAGGTGCATATTCTTTTAGTGTTTCTATTACTCCACCATCTGCTGCTATTATTGCATCTGGTTTTACTTCATTTAATATTTTTGCCATTTCTATTATTTCTTCATATTTATCGTCCCATGCAAATATATTTAATGTTACATGTACTCTTTTTCCTATACTATGTGCATATTTTATTGTTTTTATTAAATCATCATTATCCATATCTGCTCTTGTTCTTAAAGATAGTGATGATGTTCCACAATATACTGCATCTGCTCCATATTTAAATGCTATTTTTGCCTTTTCGAATGAGCCTGCTGGTGCTAATAATTCTATTCTTTTCATTATAACATTTCCTTTCATTTTTATTTCTTCTATATAAATATACTATCTTTGTGTACATTTTGTCAATAGAAAAAGCCTACAACACAATATATTATGCATTATAAGCTTTTAATATTTAAAATCTCTCAAACTATAAGTCCAAATAAATTAATAATTTTCTCCTCTTCCCTCTGGTAGTGCTGGATATTGTAAAACAACTCTAATTTTCATAGCATATCTTATAGCTCTAACAACCTTACTATTTTTAATTCTTTGCCATAAAGATGGTTTCTTTTCAAAAGTAGTCTCTTGAACATATTGCTCTTGAGCTTGTTGTACTTCTTGTTCTTTTACTTGTTGAACTTTTTGAACTTGTGGTGTCTCAACTATTTTTTGTTCTTCCACTTCTTCTATTTTAGCTGGCTCATCAACAGGTGTTGGAATAGTTTTTAATGCATCTGCAACTTCAATTCCAATATAACTTAATGCTTTTGATCTGTCCTCAATTCTTTCCATATCAATTTCTATATGTAGATTTGATTCCAAATTATTAACTCTTGCATTTAATAGTTTCATTGCATCTGTATAATTTTGAGAAGTTTTTGTCTTGCATTTTCCTAAAATATTTAATGTATCTATAATATCTTCATTAAAATCTTTTTCTGCATTTTTAAGACTATCCTTCCATCCATCTTCTTTATTTTCTACTTCTTCAATTAATTCTTTTAATTGTCCTGCTAGTGCTATATTTTGTTCTCTTTGTCTAATCAACTCCTCAATTCTTTTTGTGTTTTCTTCGAATTGATTTGTAGCAAACTCTACTAAGCCATATGCTGCTTTATACACACTGCTAGGGAAATTCTTCTTTTTAGGATATTCTATTAAATATGTTTTTATTGATTCTATTAAATCTTTAAAATACGTATCCTCATCCAATTGTACTATTTGTTTTTTACTTTTTGGATTAATCATTTTTTGAACTTTTTCTATATTTGATAGGATTTTTTCTTCCGTGATTACCATTCTCACGTTTACTATGCCTGATTTTGACATTGTAAACAACCTCCTTTATCTTACGCTTTATTGCTTTTACCGTTTCTTTTATAATTATACAATATAAAACAAAAAACTACAATAGAATTGTGCGTTTTTTAGTTTACATTTTCATTACAAAAATATTACAATTCTGTTACAACTATTTTATTTTTAGTCCTTCTACTACGGTTTTTTCAAATTCTTTATAAATTTTTATTATATCCATTTCATCTTCATTTTTCATTTTGTATACCAATGTTGATGCTATTAATGCATATATTTCTGATGCTATTATTTTTGGGTCTCCTTGTTTTATTTCTCCTTTTTCCATTCCTACTTCTACAATTTTTTCAATTTTTCCAATATATTCAAACACATGTTGTTGACACATTTTATTTCTTGCTTCTTTTCCATAAAATTGGCTTAATAAAATTGTTATAAAGTCTTCATATTTATTTACTATTTTTATTTCTATTAAAACAATTGCTTTGATTTTATCGATATAGTTTTCTAATTTTTCTGTTTTTATGTCTATACTATTTTGCAATAATTTTATTCCTTCTTCTATTAAAAAATTGAATATTTCTTCTTTACTTGAGAAATGATAATATAGTGTTCCTTTTGCTACTCCTACAGTTGCTGTTATTTCTTCTATGCTTGTTGCATCATATCCTTTTTCCGCAAATAATTTCATTGATGTTTCAAATATTTTTCTTTTTGTTTTATTCATATTTGTTCCATTCCTTCCTCAATTTTTTATTTTCCCCTTTGCTTGCTTTTTATTATATATTTATTATTTAAATATTGCAATAATTTTTAAAAATTTGAACAAGTAGTCGTTATATTACATTCCTTAGTTTATATAAAACTATTATCCAGTAGTTACTGTTCACAGTCCATAAAATTACTGTTTGTGTGGCACCACTTCCCCTTGGGTAATTGTATATATTTGAGATTTCGTCCGTTTGATTGGAGTGAAAAATAGAAAATCTTAAATAAAAAACTGAGGAATGCTCACGGGAAAACTGTATATATGTATATGGTTTTAGAATTCTTGAATGCAATTGAAACAATATTAGAATTTCTTAAAAAATAAAT
>CAKPAB010000022.1 GCA_934132805.1 uncultured Clostridia bacterium
TTAAGATTTTCTATTTTTCACTTCAATCAATCAATACAATATAAAATATATGCCTATAAAGCCCCCTGTACTATAAACCAAATTACAGACCGTGAATTGTAACAATTTCTTGACTATTTTACATTTTTGAGTTATTATATATAATATTAAAATAAAGAAATGAGGAATTATAAATTTATGATATGTTCAGAATGTAAGAAAAATCCAGCAATACTTTTTTATGAAAAAATAGAAAACGGCAAAAACACAATGGAAGGCCTATGTTATGACTGCGCAAAAAAAAGAGGAATTGACGCAACAGAAGTATTAGCAAAACAACAAGATATATTATCAAAAGACAAAATAAACTTCGCAGACATGAATAAACAACTAGAAAACATATTCAAAGATTTTGCTGAAAATTTAGATATAAATAATATTGAAAACATAGATGGAGCCATTACATTTGGCGACTTAGACGATGAAGACAATGAAGACATGGATGAAGAAGGACCCAAAATCACAGGTGCCGCAATACCATTAGGCTCATTTTTCTCAAATGTATTAAAACCAAGACATTCCAAAGAAGATAATAGCCAAGAAACAAACAACAAAAAACAAGAAAAAAATGGAAAAAAGAAAGACACAAAAACAAATAAAAAGAAAAAATATTTAGACACATATGGCACTAACTTAACAAATAAAGCTAAAAACAATGAATTAGATATAGTTATTGGAAGAGACAAAGAAATCCAACGAGTTATACAAATTTTAAATAGACGTTCAAAAAACAACCCTTGCCTAATAGGTGAGCCAGGTGTTGGTAAAACAGCTATCGCCCAAGGTTTAGCTATAAAAATTGCAAACCAAAACGTTCCTGCAAAACTTTTAAATAAAGAAGTTTATCTTTTAGATATGACAGCAGTCATTGCTGGAACTCAATTTAGAGGTCAATTTGAAGCTAGGATGAAAGGAATTATAGACGAATGTAAATCATACGGAAATATCATTTTAGTAATTGACGAAATTCATAACATCATAGGTGCAGGTGACGGAGAACATTCAATGAATGCAGCAAATATTTTAAAACCTTCCCTATCAAATGGGGAAATTCAATTAATTGGAACAACTACTTTAAAAGAATATAGAAAATACATTGAAAAAGACTCTGCCTTAGAAAGAAGATTCCAACAAGTTTTAGTTGAAGAGCCAAACATAGATGATTCTATCAAAATTTTGGAAGGTATAAAAAAATATTATGAAGAATATCATAAAGTAAAAATATCAACAGATGTTATACGTCAAACTGTTGAAATGTCTGAAAAATATATTCATGATAGATTTTTACCAGATAAAGCAATTGATATATTAGATGAAGCTTGTTCTAGAATCAACTTAGAAAACAAAGATTTATTTAAATTAGAAGTTTTAAGCAAAGAACTAGAAAAAGTTCAAGCTCAAAAAGCAGAACTTGACCAAGCTGAAACTGAAGAAGATTTTCAAAAACTTGCAGATTTAAAAACACAAGAATGCAAATTAATAGAAGATATTGATAATTTAAAGAAAAAAATGAAACCTAGAAGCCTTACTCTTCAAGATATTGCAACAGTTATTGAAAACTGGACAAAAATACCTGTTAAAAAAATTACCGAAGCAGAAACTCAAAAATTATTAAATTTAGAGACAAATCTTCATAAAAGAATTATAGGTCAAGAAGAAGCTGTAAGTGCTGTTTCTAGAGCTATTAGAAGAAATAGAGCTGGACTTCAAAACGAAAAAAGACCACCTTCATTTATATTTGTTGGTCCTACAGGTGTTGGTAAAACAGAACTAGCAAAATCACTTGCATATGAAATGTTTGGATCTGAAGATTCAATAATAAGAATTGACATGTCTGAATACATGGAAAGCCACTCTACAGCTAAGTTAATCGGTGCACCTCCAGGATATGTAGGATATGATGAAGCTGGTCAATTAACTGAAAAAGTTAAAAGAAAACCTTATTCTATTATCCTTTTAGACGAGATTGAAAAAGCTCATCCAGATGTATTTAATATTTTATTACAAGTATTAGATGATGGAAAACTTACAGACTCACAAGGTAACACTGTTAGCTTTGCAAATACAATTATAATTATGACTTCAAATGCAGGCTCAAATTTGAATAGTAATTCAATTGGTTTTGGAAAACAAACTGTTGATAAATCTAAAATTGAAGATAGTCTAAAAGAAACCTTTAGACCTGAATTTTTGAATAGAGTTGATGAAATTATTGTATTTAATTCTTTAAATAAAGAAGAATTATTACAAATAGTTGATTTGATGCTTGCCGATACAGTTAAAGCTTTGAAACATAAGGATATTTCTTTTGAAATTTCTAATTCTGCTAAACAATTTATTTTAGATAAAGGTACTAATATAAAATTTGGTGCTAGACCTTTAAGAAGAGCTATTCAAAGATATGTTGAAGACGAAATTTCTGAGATGATTCTTCGTTCTGAAGTTGTTGATGGGCAAACTATTACTGTTGATTTTAAAAATTATGCACTTACTTTTAATGTAAAAAAAGTATAGTAAAAGGGAGAAAAATACGATGTTTAAACATATACCAAATATATTAACAATAATAAGATTTATATTTATACCAATTATTTTAAACTTTATTTTTAAAGGCAATTACATTTTAGGAATTATATTTTTTACAATCTCTGGCTTAACAGATGTTTTAGATGGTTTTATTGCTAGAAAATTCAATTTAGTTTCCAATTTTGGAAAACTAATGGATCCATTAGCAGACAAATTAACTCAAATTTCTGTACTTGCTGCACTAGTTAGTGTAAAAATTATTCCTGTTTGGATATTAGCTATTGTTGTTCTTAAAGAATTAATAATGGTTGTAGGTGCCTCTTTCCTTTATGGAAAAAATGTTGTAGTTTATAGTAAATGGTACGGAAAGTTAGCCACTGTTTTATTTTATTTAGCCATTGTTGTTACATTATTTATTAAACAACTTGCTCTTACCGGTATTTGGGAATACTTAGATTTAGGAATTTATTGTTGTGCTTTGGTTTGTACTGTTTTTTCTCTTGTTATGTATGTCAAATGCTTATATCAAGGCGGTTTTATTGATAAAAGCGATTTAAACAAAGAAACAAAAAATGTTGTAGTTAAAGACAAATGGAATTTTAAAAAATAAAATAAATTTTTAAAACTTTTAACTATTAAAATGTGTAATATTTTAAAAAGTAATATTACACATTTTTTAATTTTTTATTCAAAATCTTCAAGTAATTGATTAAGTTCCTCTATTCCATTGACTCTTATACCCTCATTAATTTTATTTTTATCAGTTTCAGACAAATACTCAACAGAAATTTCAGTTTTTTCATATACCTCTTCTTCATTATTTTCATTTATTTTATAAACAGTAATTTTTCCTTCATCTTCTTTTAACACAAAATGCTGTCCACAATTACTATTAAATTCCTTATACAAAATTATTTGATTACTTGAAAATTTTTCAATTTGCCAGTAAGGATATGCCTTTTGTAAGTCATCTTTAGTTCCATTGACTAAATCATACGAAACATCAACATACTCATTTATTGTATGATTACACTCTTCATAATATTTTTTCAAAATCAATAAACAATTTGGTGATATTTTTTCTTCTTGTGAATCTGTTTCAATATCTTCTACTGCCTCATCAGTACACTCATCTGTTACCTTTTCTGATACCACATTTACTTCATTTTCTATTACATTTTTTTTATTTGCAACTATTTGTTTTTTGTTATATATAACTACTCCAATAATTACACCTGTTACTATAACCAATATTCCTAAAATTATCATCCAAATTTTTTTCATATGATTTCCTCCGTAAATTCCAAATTACTTTCCTTTATTATTTACAGAATTTTCATATATATACATTAATTCCATCTGTTTTAAAAATAATCTCCCCCATTTCATCAGTTCTATAAATGTTTGTATTAAGTTTTTTTAAACTCTCAATTGTAGAATCTGCCGGATGTCCAAACTTATTATTTTTTCCAACTCCAATTACAGCATACTTTGGACTTACCAATTTTAGAAATTCCTTTGTGGATGATGTTTTTGATCCGATGATGTGCCACCTTTAACACCGTTGCCTTCAATACTAAACTATCTTTTTCATACATTGACAACATTGCCTTTTCCGCCACTTCTTCGATATCACCTGTAAACAACATAGAAAATTTTTTAAACTTAAGTTTACACACTAATGAATTATTATTAATAGAATTATCAGAAATCACATTAGTTCCGACTAGGCCACAAAACATCAAAATACAAATTTTTCTCAATATTAATTCTTTGGCCACTACAAGCAATTATCACTTTTATATTTTTCTGTTTTACAATTTCGATGAATTTTTCATAATTATCACTTATTTCATATTGCTTAGGTATAACAATATTTTTTACTTTAATTTCTTGCATTACATACAACAAGCCGACCGCACATGGTCATAATCAAAATGGCTTATTAGCATATAATCAATTGAGTTAAAACCTCTATCTAGCAAATATGGTAATAATATATTTTTACCAACATCATAATCTTTATTTCCACCACCATCAATCAAAATTGTCTGATTTCTAGGTGTCACAATCAGAGTTGAATCACCTTGTCCCACATCAATAAAATAAATTTTCAAATTTTTAGGTATTATATTTATACAAATAAATAATAACATTATTATTACAAGAATTCTTCTAACTTGTTTTATATTTTTTCGCAATTTTATTTTTACAAGTGCAATCAGGTTTCTTATTCTCATTTGTGTAGTATTCAACTTTTTAACTGAATAAATTTTATACAAAGCTACCACCAAGCCTATTAAACAATAATATATTATAATAACAAACACATTTGGAGTTACTATGTACATTTTGGCGAAGTCAATTTTACCAATATTTGAAACAAAGATTAAAAGTTTAATTCCTAACTTTATTACATTTGAAAACAAACTTGCCATATACACATTGACTGTAACAACAATTATAAACAAAAAGCCTACAATTACAATTGGTCCAACTATAATACTCAAAACAAAATTTGATACTAAAAATAGTACATTAAAAGTATTCATACTTCTTACTATTATAGGAAATATAAATATTTGAACTGAAATAGAAATAGATATAATTTTCTTGATTTTATCTAAATACTTTTGAATTTTAGGTCTTATCCTATACTTATAAAAATTATTTTTCAACTTTATATTTTCTAAAAAACTAAATACTGTTTTATTCAAAACAATAATTCCTAAAACTCCACAATATGATAATTGAAGGCCTACATTTAAAATTAAAAATGGATTATAAATTAGAATTATAAACAAAGATATAGAAATAGAATTATATATATCATTTTTTTCATATATTATTTTTGCAAACAACATTAAAATTCCCATAATACCAGCTCTTGTAACAGATATTGCAAAGTTTGTTATTAACATATAAAATATCAATACAAAAATACAAAAAATATATGTCCACCTTTTTCCACAAAGCTTTTTAAACATTAAGTTTATTCCAAAAACAACATAAGCTATATGCATCCCTGAAACAGCTAACACATGTGCCATACTTGCATTTCTAAAATTTTCCTGTATTTCTTCATTTATATCATTTTTATAACCCAATACCACTCCAAGCAAAATTGATGCTGTTTCTTTATCTAAAATATTTTGTGTATTTTCTATAATTTTCACTGATATTTGATTAGAACTTTGTAATATTTTATTAGCTTGCTTTTTACCAATAATTTGTACTTTTGAACATTTTATTGTTCCATAGATTTTTAATTGTTTTAAATAATTTTCATAATTAAAACCTTTATAATTTCTTTGTTTCTCTGGTTTTTGATATTCACCTCTTATCTGTATTTTATCACCATACTCAAGTTTCACATTTTTATCAACCATAATATATAAATTAATTTTTGTTTTTTGAAATTCAGTTTTGATTTTATATTTATTGTAATATTGTTTTTCTTCTTTATTACTTGTAACTATTCCTGTTAAGATTAAATTCTCTTTACTAAAAAGCTCTCTATATATTTTGCTATACTTCTGATTTTGAACTAAAATTATCGTATTTGAAATTATTGAAGATATAATTAATAAAATAATCACTTTTGAATTAATAAATATTTTTAAATATTTAATATATCTTTTGGGAGAAAATAATTTCAACTTTCTTTTTTTGTTATATAATAATTTTTTATAAATAAAATATATTGCAATTATGAGGAAACAAAAAGGAACTACACTTATATGTAAGCATAGTCCCACTATTATACCTATTATATATCCTATAACTGCAACTAAAATTGGTCTTTTCAATATTACCTCCTAAAATTGCATTTTGTAATTTTGCTAAGAACAAATCTGAAAAAATTAAAGATTTTTTCAGTAAATTTGTTCGTGCGCGAAAATTTATGAAATAAATTTTCTGTGCAATGTAGTTTTATATATTAGGAAAGTTACATAACTTTCCTAATATATAAATATAGATTCAAAATTTAATACTTGTTTTATACATTAAAAAATTCTTCTTGCACCTACATAATTAGTTTTATAATATCCTGAAGAAAGTGTATCTGTAGTTACTCCTCTACTTTTATTAGCTGCATGTATAAATGTATTTCCCCCAATATATATTCCTACATGATTTATTCCAGATTTTCCAAACATTACTAAATCACCTGCTTGTAAATTTGTTACAGATTGACCATTGCTATATTGTGCTGCTGCTGTTCTATTTAAATTTACTCCAAAATGTTTATATACATATTGAGTAAACCCTGAACAATCAAAACCACTTGTACTTGTTCCACCATATACATATTTGCAACCTAAAAATTGTTTTGCATATGCTACAACAGAATTACCTGATTGTGATGATGTTGTTGCTTCTGTTACTGTATTTGTTGTCTCTGTTGATGTATTTACTGCTTGATTAGTAGTATTTTCTGTTTGTTCCCTAGTTGTTAAACCACTTCTTGATGTTTCTTTTTGTGTTGATGATAATAAATTTTCTGCAATATATCCTTTTGTTCCATTTACATCAACATATGCCCATCCATTTGTACTAGATAGTACTGTTACTTTTGTATTTTGTGTTAATGATTTTATTACTTGTGATGTTTTATCTGCTTTTTGTCTTAGATTTACAGATTGTGAATTTACATACATTGTCTTTGTTGTATTTGTTTCTTCTTGACTCTTAGTTGTTTCTGTTGATGTTTGTGTTTCTTCTGTTGAATTTTCATTTTTTGTTGTGTCCGCATTATTTTCTGCATCTGTTGTTTCTGTTTTAATTGTTGTTAATTTTTCTTTTCTTAACCAACCTTCATTTTCATCTGATGTTCTTACTTTTACCCAGTCATTTAAAATTTCTACAACTTCTACTTCTGCATCTTTTTTTACCTCTTCTAGTTCTATTGAACTTATTAATGGTATTACTTTAATTTTAACATCATCAGTTATTTTATATTTTTGATTTTTTGTAATTTCTTCTGCATTTTCTGTGTTGTTTGTGTCTGTTTTCGCATTTTCTATTGTTGTATTGCTTTCTGTTTGCATGTTTTCCTCTGTTGTGTTTTCTACTGTATTTTCTATTGTGTTTTGTGTTTCGCTTTGATTTGTTTGTTCTTTTGTACTTGTTGTATTTGCAGCGTTTTCATTATTTGTTTGTATTAGGTCTTTTCTTATATACCCTGTTACTTGTTTGTACTTTACTTTGTACCATTGGTCTTCTTCGCTTAATATTTCTACTTCTTCTCCTTGTGATGCTAATTCTAATACTTTAGAGTCTGTATTTGCTTGTTCCCTAAGTTTTGCTGTTTCGACCATTACCTTTCCTGTGTTTGCTGCAAAGCTTATGTTTATAAAAAGCAAACTTGCCATTGCTATAATTGCCATAAATATTATGCTTTTTATATTTAGTTTTATTTTCATGTTTCTACTCCTTATATTATTATATTAATTTTTCTAAGACACATTTCACAGTATATAATTTTTTTTAAATTTTGTCAAGTAGTGCAAAACTGTAAAAAAAAATATAAAAAATGAGGCATCTTGGACATAAAATTAACCATACCTCATTTTTTTCTTTTGTTAATATATTTCTATATATTTTTATCAATAACTGGTAATAATTGTTTCTTTCTTGAAACAACACCTTCTAAGAAAGCTCTATTATTTTCTAATTTTTTATCAAATGCTTTTTCAACAGATTTTGTCTTTGTACCTAATGCAATAATTTCTGAATTACTATTCAAAATATCTGTAATTGCTAATACAAATAATGACAATTCATTTTCTTCGATTGTTTTATTTATTGCATCTTCTAATTCATTTTGTCTTTTCAAAACATCATCTATACTTACAGTATTTACTTGTGCTATAACAAATTTTGTTCCATCTTTATCTAAACTTTTAGCATCTAAGTTTATTAATTCTTCTGCTGAAAAATCATCTAAATCTGTTCCAGCTTTTAGCATTTCTAGTCCATATTCTTCTACATTTATGTCTGCAATTTTTCCTAACTCTTCCAATGCTTTTATATCATGTTTTGTTGTTGTTGGTGATTTTAATAATAATGTATCTGAAATTATTGCACTTGCCATTAATATTGCTTCTGTTTTTTCTATTTCATGTCCTAATTGTTTAAATTCTTCAAATAATATTGTTGATGTACATCCATATGGTTTTGCCGTATAATATAATGGTTCTAATGTTTCAAAATTTGCTATTCTGTGGTGGTCTGTTACACCCAATATTTTAGCTTTTTCTATTCCATCTACACTTTGATTAAATTCATTATGATCCACTAATATTACTTCTTGTCCTTCTTCTACCTTTTCTATTAATTCTGGTGCTTCTAATCCTAAATAATTTAACACATATTGTGTTTCTTTGTTTACAGTTCCTAATCTTGCAGCCTTTGTTTCCCAACCGTTTTTTCTATCTAATATCTCCTCTACTATTGCAGAACAAATTGTGTCTGTATCTGGATTTTTGTGTCCAAATATTAATACTTTATTTTCCATTTTTTATCTTCTCCTTTTTTATTGACTTTTATCTCATTTCCTATGTTCACTACTATACAACATTTATGTATAAAAAACAAGCGAACACTTTAATTATTTTTTATTTTTTTCTAATATATCCTCTAACTCTTCCTTAGAAAACTCATATTTTTTATTACAAAAATGGCAAACCAACTCGGCTTTTCCATCTTCTTCAATCATTTCTTTCAAAACATCTTTACTCAATGTTGCAAGACCATCTTCCATATGTTCTTTTGAACAATCGCATTCATATACCGGTGTTATACTGTCTTCAATCAATTTAACATTTTCATCACCTGTTATAACTTTTGCTATTTCTAATAAAGTCATATTTTTATCTAGCATTTTTGAAATTGCTCCTGCCTTAAATATTGATTGCTCTATTTTTGATATTTCTTCATCTGTTGCATCTGGCATTGGCGTAATTATATAGCCACCTGCTGATTTAACCCCATTTTTATCTACTAAAACGCCTAAAGCAACTGCTGTATTTTTTTGTTCTGATTTCGCAAAATATTCAGCAAAATCTTCTGCTATTTCTCCTGAAATAAGTGGACATATTCCAACATATGGCTCTTTTAGCCCAATATCTTTTATAACATTTATAAAACCAGCATTTCCAACTGCTCCACCAACATCTAATTTTCCCATATCATTTAATGGTAAATCTACAACTGGATTTGACACATATCCTTTTACTCTTGGAAAATTATCTGCTGTTACAAGCATTGTTCCAAGTGGTCCACTTCCTTTCATTTGAACTGTCAATTTATCTTTTGCACTTTTCATTTCATTTCCCATTATTGAAGCAATTGTTAGTAAACGTCCAAATGCTGCCGTTGCAACCGGACTTAAATCATGTATTTTCCTTGCTTCCTCCACAAGTTCCGTTGTACTTGCACATACTACTGATATTTTTCCATCATATGCTAAAAATTTCATTATTTTGTCTTGCATTTCATTTTCTGTCCTTTCTTATATATAATTGTAATTATTTTTCAACTCATTCATGAATTTGGAACATATCCTTCCCCTCGCCACAAACTGGACAAACCCAGTCTTCTGGCAAATCATCAAACTTTGTTCCCTTTGCAATTCCTGCTTTTTCATTACCAAACTTTGGATTATAAATATACTTACATTGAGTACACTCATACTGTTCATTACCTGTTCTCTCAACAGAAAAATTTCTATACCCCGATGCAACTGCAACAATCATAATCAACAAAAATGATAATGCCTTCCAAATGCCACTATCACACAATATAACAGCAAACATTCCAAATATAGCACTTACTCCATATAACACTAAAACCGCTTGTTTTTGACTAAAACCTTTAGCCACCAATCTATGATGCAAATGTCCCTTATCTGCTTTAAATACAGCTTTTATTGACTTACCTTTTATTAATCTTCTAATAATTGCCCATGTTGTATCAAATATAGGTAGCCCTAAAGCAATCAAAGGTAAAACAATTACTGCAGCTGTATACGTTTTAGCTGAGCCCAAAATAGAAATTACTGACAATGAAAAACCTAAAAAATTTGACCCAGTATCACCTAAAAATGTTTTTGCGGGTGTAAAATTAAATGGTAAAAAACCTACCAAAGCCCCTGCTAAAGCTGTTATTAATACTATTGATATTAATGATGAGCCATTTAAAACAAATATTACCAATAATGATATTGCAGATATTACTGATATTCCAGATGATAATCCATCTAGACCATCTATTAAGTTTATTGCATTTGTTACAATTACTATCCATGCTAATGTAAGTAAAATTGATGTTATTTCATGCATCTCTGGAAAATTCAAAAATGGCAATGTTATTCCTTCTATTCTTATTCCAGATGCTACAATACATATTGCTCCTAACATTTGACCTATTAATTTTGTTATTGGTCTTATAGTTTTCGTATCATCTACAATGCAAAATGCTGATATTATCAATATTCCTGCTAGAAAGCCTAACAGTTTTTTCCAATACTCTTGTACTCCAAATAAGTTTATAGAATTTTCTACACTCATAACTATTAACAAATATATTGTTGACACTAAAAAGCCTAAAATTACAGCTGGTCCACCAAATTTTGGTATTGCTCTCTTGTGTGCTCTTCTTTCATCTTTTGGAATATCTATTGCTCCTATTTTTTTTGCAATCTTCATCGTATATGGTGTAGTTACAAATGTAACTACAAATGCCAGTATAAATGCTATTGCTATATTTCCCCACATATGTATTCCTCCAATTATTTCATATTATTTTTTTCAATTTCTTCTATCATTTTTAGTCTTTCTTCATATCTTCCGCCTTTAAATTCTGTACCTAACCAATTTCTTATTATGCATATAGCTTCATTTGTTGTTAAGTAATCTCCTCCTAATGTTATTACATTTATGTCATCATCAGCTTTTGCAAATTTTGCTGATTCTTGGTCATGTATTGATGCTGCTCTTATTCCTTTAAATTTGTTTGCCACTACTGTCATTCCATAACCTGATCTACACACTAAAATTCCACAATCACATTCTTTGTTTTGTATTGCATCTGCTACTTTTTTAGCATATATTGGATAGTCTGTTCTTTCTTCTGAATTTGTTCCATAGTCTTTGTATTCTATCCCACTTTCTTCTAAATATTTTTTGATTTCTTCTTTTAGTTTGTATCCTCCATGATCTGCTCCTAATGCTATCATTTGTATCACTCCTTACTTTTTTTGTATAATATATCACAATTTTATAGATATTACAATAATTTTATAATAATTCTATGGAAAAAGAGGGTACACCGTACCCTCCTTTCCCGATATGAAATTAGTCTCTAACAATGCCAAATAATTTTGCTTTTTCAGCATTGTTGCAGTACTTTTCTATCTTTTTTAAAGTATCTAATTCTATTGATATTTCCATATTTAAGAGAATATCAACAGTTTTTGCATCATGATACTGCCACATTGCCTCTTTAACTATATAATCAGCACTTTTTTCAACATCTATCGTTGACTTTTCCAGTATATAATCAACGATTATTTCGTTGCCTAATTTAATAGCTTTTGTCAAGCTTGATAAATCTGCCTTTATATCAAAATAAGTTGCTATATCAGCACTGCCATACTCAAAAACTTTGTTTTCAAGCACTTTTGAATCTAAATCAATAGTCGTTAGATATTTCAATAATTCAATATCTTTTACCTTCACTGCTTCCTCTATTAATTTTGACGCCATCTTCTTCAAGTTACTTTTTCCCTTTGCCTTGATCGTAATTTGAATCTCAACATCTTCCAAATCATCATTTGGAATAACCTTTACATTAATGTTGGGATCTTTTATGCAAAGGGCCAAGCCTTCTCCCTGAAGAGTAATCCTTTCCTCTTTTTTGCAAATTTCATACCGTTCTTTCATTTTTTCCTCCATTTTGTCCTTAAATAATTGCATTGTTACTCTGTTATTATATCATAATTATGTAAATTGTCAATATTTTTTTAGCAGCTAGCATTTATATAAAACACTGTTACAATCATTACATTTTAAACTCATCTAAGCTTTTAAATTCATATCCCATATCCTTTACGCTATTAATAATATCTTTCAATATATTAGTATTTGTCTTAGAATTTCCATGTAAAAGCATTATCTCACCATTATGAACATTATCTAAAATTTTCTTTTTAGCACTTTCTTCTTCTGGTTGTTTATTCTCATTCCAATCTTCATATGCAAAAGACCACATTACAGTCTTATAGCCTAATGAATTTGTAACATTTATGCTTTTCTCGCTAAATTCCCCCATTGGAGGTCTTATGTATTTCATTTCATATCCAAACTTTTCATAAATTGACTTATGCAACTCCATAACCTCTGCATTTATTTGCTCATCAGTTAAAGTTGGCATACTTTTATGATTAACAGTATGGTTTCCGTACAATATGCCCTTCGTCTATCATCTGCTTTACTAATTCTGGTTGTGTATTTAAATAATGGGCTGTAATAAAAAACGTTGCCTTAACATTGCATTCTTTTAATATAGATAAAATCTGCTGTGTATTACCAGCTTCATATCCTTCATCAAAAGTTAAATATATAAATTTATCTGTACTATTCCCCATCGCAATTCCATTATTTTTTTCTAATAATGCCTTATTTTCTTTTCCCAAATCAGGTTGCTCATGATTATCATTTCTTTTTATTCCCCAACCTATTTTTTTATTGCTTAGACTTTGTGCGCTTACACTACTCAATTTTTCTTTATCTTTTGAATTAATATTTATAATAGCAATAGATAGAACAAAAACTAGTAATAGTAGAAATATAACTTTTAAAAAATTCTTTTTCAAATAAATCAGCTCCCATCTATATTAAATTTATGTTTTTATTCATATTTTATTACACTAATTTTTTTTATTATAAAATATTGTTTTTTAATACATTTTATCTAACTTCGTCGATAATTAACACTTACAATTCTGCTTTCAAACACTATTGATACCAATCTTTTTTACCAATTGGATAATTTTGTAAATTTTCTATTGACAAGAAACGATTTTTGGATTATATTGTTATTACTTCTGGAAAATAAAGGAAATTTTTGTTATTTTGTCGATTACTTTTTTCCTAGAAGAATATATATTTAGAGGGGGAATTATAAATGTTAAATTTTGCTATTTGTGATGACAACGTAAATATTCTAGATAAATTTTCAAGAATCTTAGAAAATATTTTTATAAAGTACAACTATGATGCACAAGTTGGAATAAAAACAACTGATGTTGATGAATTATTAAATTATATTGATGATAATAAAACTGACGTTTTAATTTTAGATATTAATTTAAAATCTGACAAAAGTGGTTTAGAAATAGCTTCTAAAGTTAGAGAAAGCAACAAAGATACTTATTTTATCTTTACTACTGCTCATTTAGAATATGCAATGATGGCTTATAAGTTCAAAACTTTTGATTATCTTGCAAAACCCGTAACTTCGGATAGGTTAGAAGAAACTATAGTTCGTTTATTTGATGATATTAATGGTAGACCAAAAAGATATCTTAAAATTGATAATAAGAAAACTATTATTGACCAAAGTGAAATTTTGTATATTAAACGTGATGGTATGAAAGTAATTATTCATACAAAAAGTCGTGATTATGAAACTTATAGTTCTTTTAATAAGCTTATGGTCTTATTGCCTTCTAACTTTGTTAGAGCTCATAAATCTTTTATTGTTAACATCGATAACATTGCAAACTTGGACTCTATCGGTAATATTGTGTACTTTGATAATGGCTCTACTTGTGATATTGGGCCAAAATTTAAAAAGAGTTTAATGGAGGAGGTAAATAATTATGAACATTCTAAATAATATTTGGTCGGCATTAACTATGCCGAATGAAAATCTAATAGATGTAATATCAATATTTCTGACTATTTTAATTGAAGTTCCTTTAACATTCGCTTTGATTAGTAACGTATTTAAGATTACTTATACTAAAAAACAAAAATATTTATACATACTAATAACTTCATTTATAGCAATTATTAATACTTACATTATAAAATGGCCTTACAATATAGTATTAAATTATCTTTCAGCATTTATAATTATCTTTTTTATTTTTAAGCTTTCACCATTTAAAACTATAATTGCTGCAATATTTCCAAGCATTATTTTTAGTTTGCTAGAAAAATTAATACTACCAACATATTTAAATATATTTGATTTAGAACCAGAACAAATTATGTCTGTTCCCATATACAGAATTTATTACACATCTTTAATGTATATAAGTGCATTTATTATTAACATTATCATAAAATATAAAAACATAACAATCGAATTATTTGATAATTTCGACCACAAAAATAAAGTTATAATTACTCTAAACTTTTTATTTGGTTTATTTAACATAATTGTTCAAATGTTCTTAACTATAAATTATGTTGATATTTTACCTATTTATTTTTCTATATTTAATGTAATTTGTTTAATAATTTATTTTACATTAAGTATATACAGTTTAACTAAAGTAATGAAATTAGTAACAACAACTCAAAAACTTGAAAGTGCAGAAGCATACAATAAAACATTACATATCTTGCATGATAGTGTACGCGGTTTTAAACATGATTTTGATAATATTGTTACAACTATTGGTGGTTATATAAAAACTAAAGACATGGATGGTCTTGAAAAATATTATTCTCAACTACAAGAAGATTGCATAAAAGTTAATAATCTCTATATTTTAAACCCTGATATAATTAACAATCCCGGCATATACAATCTAATAACTGCAAAATATAATGAGGCACAAAATAAAGGAATAAAAGTAAATCTTACTATTTTATTAGATTTAAATGACTTACATATGAAAATATATGAATTTGCAAGAATTTTAGGAATATTACTAGATAACGCAATTGAAGCATCATCAGAATGTGATGAGAAAATATTAAATATAGTATTTAGAACAGAAGAGAAAAATAGCAGAAATATAATTTTAATAGAAAATACTTACAAAGACAAAAATGTTGATTTAACACAAATATTTAATAAAGGTGTTACCGGAAAAGAAAATCATACCGGACTTGGTCTTTGGGAAATAAGACAAATATTAAAGAAAAATAACAATGTAAATTTACATACAAATAAAAATGAAAAATATTTTTCACAACAATTAGAAATATATTACTAATCTAACAAATTTATCATATCCCATAAATAAAAGAACAGTCGCCTGTTCTTTTCTAATGGATTGTCTAATAACATTAAGTATATTGTGTACCCTAAATATAGGTATTGTCGAACTACCTATATTTAAGCTTAAAAACTAAATTAATCTTTTTTTACTAAACTAGCTGGCATTTTTGGTTGATGGAATGCTGTCCAAACAAAGCAAGCTGTGTTAGTTGTTTTTGCGTATTTTTCTGCAACTTTAGCTAATAATTTTAACATAAAGCTCTCCTCCTTTGTCTTTAGATATATATAATATAAAAATACTACCGGCATGTACCTTTAATATTACCAAATTAATTTAAGCATTTTCATAAACTTCATATCCATATTTACTATTTGTAAGTTTATATGCTAACCTTGTAATCATACATGTTTGAACAAAATATCCAAATATTATCATGTTAGATATTGTACTATCTTTAATAAATACTGCTAAAACCAACCCCACAATCAAACACACATATGACATTATTTGTTTTTTCTTTCTTATTTTTTTACTCAAAATTGGAACATCTTCTGTGTCTGCTGGAGCATATAGTTTTATCATTACTATTCCAAATATTGCTACTGCAATAATTGCTATATATTTTGCAATATCACCTAAAACAATAACTTTTGATAAAAATGCTACTCCACAATAAAATGATGTAGTTGATATTATGCAACCAATATGAGTTCTTAAATGAAAGCCTCCTGAAAACATCCTATATGGCATTATTATTAAAAAAGTAATTAAACTTAATTTTAATAAACCGAGAACATATGCTATAAGTAACATTATGAAGAATTTTGGAACTTCCCCTAATAAAATTTGAAGTCCATAATTTATTACTTCAGCTCTCTCGTCATCCACATCTGGCATTTCTTTTCTGATTTTGTTGGTTAGAAATTCTGTAATTTTTTCTATCATTTTCTCACCACTCTTTTTCTTAAGTTTTATATATTTTAGCATTTAATTTTCCAAAATTTATTTTTCATTTATAAAAAGCATATTTTATTTTATATCTTTTTTATTTTTTAATTTTATAAAATATTTTGCCATTTTTATAAAACCTCAATGTAAATTTTTAAAATAGCCATCAAACGTCCTATTTTCAAGGTTTTTGTCATATAGAATTTAAGCTCTCAAAAAAACTGTTAAAAGAATTTTTCAATTCCTTTAACAGTCTATTATCATATATTATTTAAATCTTTTAAAATACACCAAGTTCCAACATTATCTGGCAAATCTGTAAATGTCATCTTTTCTTTGCTTATAGGATGTTCTATTGTCAATTTATATGCCCATAATGCAATTTGTTTACCTTGACCCCTAGTTCCATATTTTTGGTCTCCAAATATACTATGATTAAAATGTGATAATTGCACTCTTATTTGATGATGCCTTCCTGTATGTAAATTTATTTTTAATAAGCTTAAATTTTTCACTTCATTATAAGTTATTACTTTATAATCTAATTTAGCAAGCTTTGCATTTTTCTTATCTTTGCTAACAACCTTACTAATATTATTTCTTTCATCTTTATATAGGTAGTTTTCTAAAGTACCGCTTCTTATGGCTATTTTTCCATCAACAACTGCTAAATATTCCTTTTTAAATACTTTTTCCCTAACCTGATTGCTTAGCCTTGATGCCGCCTTAGAAGTTTTGGCAAAAATCATTATTCCTCCAACAGGTCTGTCCAACCTATGCACAAGTCCTAAATATACATTTCCAGGCTTGTTATACTTTTCTTTTATATATTGCTTTACAATTGTAAGCATATCAATATCACCCGTTTTATCTGACTGTGACGGAATATTAGGTGTTTTTTCTACTACTATAATATGATTATCCTCATAAATTACTTTTAAATTTTGCATTTATTTCTCCTTTTAAGCACTAAATTTGAAAAAAAATTAAATTTTTAGCTTTCCCATCTTCCGTAAATTCCACAGGGTAACACCAAACTAGAATTTTCCATAGGAATTCCAATTTCTCCTGACTCCAATTTTCCCTTATATTTTTTTGCCACAGTTAAATTTAAAATATCTTCTAAAACTTTACTTGAAATACCTGTCGTGTATGAATTTATCAAGAAAAATAATGGGGCATCTGATAATACATTTGTACACAACTCTACTAAATCATATATATTATTTTCAAATTGCCACACTTCACCCTTTGCACCTCTTCCATATGATGGTGGGTCCATTATTATAGCGTCATATTTATTGCCTCTTCTTATCTCTCTATTTACAAATTTAATAACATCATCAACAATAAATCTGACTGGTCTATCTTTTAAGCCTGAAGACTCAATATTCTCTTTTGCCCATGTTGTCATTCCTTTTGAACTATCTACATGACATACCGATGCTCCGGCAGATGCACAAGCAACTGTTGCTCCTCCAGTATATGCAAATAAATTCAAAACCTTTATTTCTCTTTTTTCTGATTTGATTTTGTTTATCATCCAGTCCCAATTAACTGCTTGTTCAGGGAATAAACCTGTATGCTTAAATCCCATTGGTTTTATATTAAATGTTAGCTTTTTGTATTTTATTTGCCATTGTTTTGGCATTTTTTTATTAAATTCCCATGAGCCTCCTCCTGAACTACTTCTATGATATGTGGCATTTATTTCTTTCCATTTTTTTGGATAGCTTTTGTTTTTCCATATTATTTGTGGGTCTGGTCTTGATAATATTACTTCTCCCCATTTTTCTAGTTTTTGGCCATCTGCCATGTCTATTATTTTATAATCTTTCCATTCTTTTGCTAGTTTCATATTTTTTTGTAGTAAATTAATACTATTCCTCCTTCTTTTTAGAATAGTTTTATTTTACCATATTTTTTTGTTTTTTAAAAGGTTAATTTTAAGATTTTTGTGTTATTTTATTTAATGTAAAAACAAAAAAATGCACATACTTTTATATTTTCTTCTATATTTTTTATTTATAGTTGAAAATATATAAAATATGCACATTTATATTGCCTGAATTTTTTCGCGGGTTGTCCGAGAAGTCCAAAGGCCTTCTTGGTGTATTGTCATCTACTTTTCTCTACTATTTTATAATATATGCTTTTTCTGGTGTGCTTCCATCTTTATCTTTTTGCGCATCAATTTGGACATTAGATTTTAGAGTTATAATGGGGCGAACAGCAAAGTCAGCAGAGGACTCATAGTCATACGAACCGTACAAGTAGCGGGCGTTCACATCGCCTGAGTCCACAAAGCGAACATTGAAGCTAGCATAGCCAGAATAAGCATTCACACAACGAGATGACATCCAGTATGTTGGATAATTGCTTCCATTATTTATAAATAGTTCATAATATTTTGCTTTTTCAAAATCACTTGATGTCATTGATTTGTACCAATATGTTTGTGTTATCTTTATCTTTTCGCTTGCTGTTGTTTTTGTTTCATTTATTGGCTCATTTTGTTCACTTAATTCAAGTTCTGTTCCTTGTATTCCATCTACCCATCCTGTTTTTTCTTTTGCAAACAAGTTTGGATAATTTCTATAGCTTGTACTTGTATATTCTTTTGTTCCACCATATTTTCCTGTATCTACATTTGAGTTTGTATATTGAGTATAATCATAAGTTAAATGATCTTGTATATCTTCTATTTTTATATTTTGCACATTACTTGCTAATTTTGTATTATTATATAATGTTTTACATGTTTTATCTAATAAATATACTGCATTATTATATCCTTTTGCTCCTTGTAATTTTATTTTTGATATTGTTGGTGTTGCACTTATTAATCTTACTTGTCCATCTTTTACATCTAGCACTCTCCAATTTAATGTTTCTTGTGTTAGCGTTGATGTTGTATTATTTGATGAGCCTGAATATGTTCCTAAGTCTGTTAATATTGAATCTGTACTTGCTGTATCTGGTGTATAACTTACATAATCTCCAACATGTAATTTTCCTTCTACTTCTCCTGTTTCATCAAACATATCTACTAATGTTGAAGCATTTCCTCCATTTGAGTCTGCTCCATATTTGTTTAATTCTGTCTCGTATTCATCTAGTGTTGCTTTTTGATTTGCCTCAGCCTCTGCTGATTTTGTTTTTGCATCTTGTGCTTTTCCAAATATTCCTGTATTTGTTAATGACATTATTGATATTCCTGCTAGTATTAACAAAATAATGATAGTAATTACTAATGCAATTAGTGTTATACCTTTTTGCATTTCTTTTGTTTTTTTCATTTTTTCTTTTCTCCCCTCTCTTTATCTCTTTTTGAATTTCTGCAGGTTGTTCCTGTAATTTATCCTAAAAAAAATTACTACCCTCCTTTTCTTTTGTACCTATATTTTATCAATTCAAATATGAGTTTTATCATCTCTTAAATTATAGCTTATTGTGAC
>CAKPAB010000023.1 GCA_934132805.1 uncultured Clostridia bacterium
ATTCTAATATTGTTTCAATTGCATTCAAGAATTCTAAAACCATATACATATATACAGTTTTGGCCTGAGTGAGAGAGATTCTAGTTTTTTATGTTAGATTTTCTTTTTGAACGTAATGAACAGGACGAAATCTCAAATATATACAATTACCCAAAGGGAAGTGGTGCCACACAAACAATGATTTTATGGACTGTGAACTGTAACAAGAAAAGAAAAAAAGGTTTTTCTTTTGCAAAAATGTGATTTAAGTATTATAAAACACTTACAAAAGTGTGATAAAAACAATAAAAAACTTGCAAAAATGTGTAAAAATATCGGAAATAAGTTGCAAAAATGTGATTTTGGAACTATAATAATGTTTAATTAAGTAAAACAAAAATAAACGAATGATTGACTTAAGAAGGGATGAAATAAAAATGAAATTAGAATTACCAGAAAAACAAAAAATTCCAAGAAAAACAATAATAATATACACAACGCTAATAATTATATGTATATTAGCAATAATAGTAGCAATAAGTGTAGAAATATTAGGAAATGACATAGTAGACAATTTATTTGGAATAAACAAAATAACAAAAAAAAGTGAAGAAGACGAAGCTAAGCTAAAAGCAGAATTTGAAGGAATACTAGACAACAACATACAAGATACAGGCAATTACCAGATAGAAAAAGAAAATGATAATAATCAAATAGTATATACAAGTTACAGTAAAGAAGAAAAAAATGGAGAATATGAAATAAATGTAAATTTGCCATATATAAACATAAAAAATGAAGAAGTAAATAAATTTAATACAGAAATAAAAAATACATTTGAAGAAAAAGCAGAAGAAGTAATAAAAGAGCAAGAGCAAAAAATTTTATACATAGTAAAATATAAAGCAAGTATTGAAAACAATATATTGTCATTGATAATATATTCAGATTTAAAGCAAGACACAAATGCACAAAGAGTTATAATACAAACATTTAATTATAATTTGGATGAAAACAAAATGATGACATTAGAAGATACTTTAGGGGCATATAATTTACAAAAAGATGATATACAAAATAAGATAAATACAGATATTCAAAATGAACAGAGAAAATCTGATGAGTTAATCAATCTAGGCTATAATGTCTTTTCTAGAGATATAAATAGTAGTATTTACAAAGTAGAAAATGTTTCAGAATATTTTATTTATGATAATAATATTTATATAATATTTGCATATGGAAATGATAGAATTACAAGTGAAAAAGATATTGTAATAATATAAAATTGCATATATGTATTAAATATTCATCTTTTATAATGAAATTGTATCACAAAATTAAAAAACTAGGTTTCTTATGATACCTAGTTTTTTTGAAAATAAAAGGGGATGTTTTTTTATTTAAGTCAGATAACTTCCTGACTATGCTTGTATTATAATAACTAATTTTGTCCATTGTGTGAATTAAAAGTGAAGAATTAATTAAAAATTAAAGAAATGTATAAGAGTTTTTCTTATACATTTCAAATCTTGCAAAAGTATATATATATTATCAAAAGCTAAGGTTGTTCTCCTAAAGTCAAAGTAATTTCTTTCTCAGCTCCATCTCTATTAATCTTTAATTTCATAGTATCACCAATTTGATGAGAATTTTTAATCTCATTTAACTCATCCATTGATTTTATAGACTTACCATCAGCCTCAATGATTACATCACCAGACTTTAAGCCACCCTTTTCTGCAGAAGAGAAATCTTCAACAGATTTGACATAAATACCAACAACCAAATTATATTTTGCAGCAGTAGTTTCATCTAAATCAACACCAGAAATTCCGATAAAAGGTCTTTTAACTTTGCTATATTGAATTAATTGTGAAGTTATGTCAGTTGTAGAATTTATAGGAATTGCAAAACCAATACCTTCAATTCCAGAGCCGGACAATTTTAAAGTATTAATACCAATAACTTTACCTTGAGCATTAACCAAAGCTCCACCACTATTACCAGAGTTTATAGCAGCATCTGTTTGAATACATGTATATGTTTTACCATCAGAATCTGTTATTTTTCTATTAACAGCACTTACAATACCTGTTGTAACAGTACTTGTCATATTAACTGGGTTACCAACAGCCATTGCAAATTCACCAACTTTTACATCATCTGAATCAGCAAATTCAGCTTTTGTTAGACCTGTTTTTTCAATTTTTATAACAGCTAAATCAGTTTGTTCATCTTGACCAACAATTTTTGCTTCATATTCAGTTTCATCATTAAATAAAGTAACTGTGACTTTTGTTGCTTCTGATATTTGGTAATATGAGTTTGAATCAGAAGAGTTAGAAGATACAACATGGTTATTTGTTAAAATATAACCATCTTCACTAATTATAATTCCAGAGCCTGATGCTGAAGCTGTTGATGTACCTGTTCTACCAAATATTGAAGTGGAATTTATAGTGTAGTCTATTTTTATTCCCACTATTGATGGCAATATTTTATTTGCAGCATATACAGAAGTGTCAGAGTAATTTTCTAATGATGTTTGCTTTACATATCCATCAGATTGTGTTGAGTTGTTGTTTGTTGTACTTATTGAAGATGTGTTTGAATCTCCTATAATTTTTGTACGTATTGATGGAACTCCAAAACATGTTCCTATTACAACGGTACAACCTACAACACCACTTATAAAAGGTACTAGTACACTTTTTCCAAAGCCTGTTTTTGGCTTAGTAGTTTTGTCATAGCTTGATGTACCTGTTACTGGTATTGCTTTGAATTTTGAATTGTTTTCTTTTTCTTCCATTTTTTATTACCTCCTAAATGAAATGTGTTGGTTTTAATGTGTTTGGATAAATACATTAAAATCTTTTCTTTTTTCTAATATAACCTAATTCTTTATTAAGATACAATAGTATTGTGAATTTTTTGTGAAAAAAATGTATTAGTTTGGTATAGATATCTTGATTTAAGGAGTAACAATATAGTATAATAAGAAAAAGCTTTTAAAATACAAAAGTAAAAGAAAGGGTTGGGATAAGATATGAAAAATAATCATGGAGTAACAATGGTCGTATTAGTAATAACAATAGTACTATTATTAATTTTAGCAAGTATATCAATAAAAGCAGGAAATGATATAATAAAAATGTCAGACTTAGAAAACTTAAAAACAGACATGTTATTAATAAAAGTAAAAGGAAAAGAATATGTAGAAAATGCAAACTTTAATTTAGGAACAGGATTTGACAAGCTAACAGATGAACAAGAAAAAAGCAAAAGAATAGAAACAGCAAAAGCACAGCTTAAAGGAACAGAACTACAAAGTGTAAGTGAATTAAACTCAAAATTTGGAATAACATCAGAACAATTTGAACAAGAAAAAACGAATTTAAGTTTTTACTATAAATTATCATCAAAAGATTTAAAAGACATAGGAATGCAAGAAATGAAGTCAAAAGGAATATTTATTATAAAATATAATGTCAAAGAAATGACAGTTGAAATATATAATACAGTGGGCTTTGAAAATGATGGAAAAACATACTATGTATTAAGCGAATTAGAAAATTTAGAAATATAATTGAAAAGGATATGAAAAAACAAATGAAAGAAAAAGAACTAGAAAGATTAACAAATTTAAAAGAAATTGAAAAACAATTACATCAAAAAGGATTTAAAAATATATGTGGAATAGATGAAGCTGGAAGAGGACCTTTAGCAGGTCCTGTTGTAGTTGCAGGAGTAATAATGCCAGAAGATTCTATGATAGAAGGAGTAAATGATTCAAAAAAAGTTTCTGAAAAAAAGAGAGAATTGTTATATGACAAAATTTTGGACGAAGCTGTAAGCTACTCAGTTGCTATAATAGGTCAAGATGTGATAGATGATATAAATATATTAAATGCTACAAAACATGGAGTTACTAGTGTTGTAAAAGGACTGGATGTAAGACCAGATTTGATTGTAATAGATGCACTTCAACATATTGATACAGATGGAGTGCCTTATGATTCAATAATTAAAGGTGATGCAAAATGCTATTCAATTGCTGCAGCATCTATAATTGCCAAAGTTACAAGGGATAGAATTATGAGAGAATGGGATAGTGTGTATCCACAGTATGGCTTTGCTCAACATAAAGGATATGGAACTGCTAAACATATTGCAGCAATTAAAGAGTATGGTTTGTGTCCTATCCATAGAAGAAGTTTTACAGGACATTTTGTATAATATAGAAAGAATAGTAGTTGGGCATTTCTATATATGCTAAAAATAAATAAGAAAGGGCGTAATTTATGAATATACTAGAAATAATAGAAAAAAAGAGAGAAAAGCAAGAACTAACAAAACAAGAAATAGAATATTTTGTAAAATCATATGTAAAAGAAGAAATAGCAGACTATCAAGCTGCAGCATTAGTAATGGCAATATTTTTAAATGGAATGACAAAACAAGAAACAACAAATTTAACAATAGCAATGGCAAACTCAGGAGAAATATTAGATTTATCAAAATTAAATAAAATAATAGTAGATAAACACTCAACAGGAGGAGTAGGGGACAAAGTTTCAATATGTTTATTACCATTAGTAGCATCACTAGGAGTGCCAGTAGCAAAAATGTCAGGTAGAGGACTGGGCTTTACAGGAGGAACAGTAGATAAAATGCAATCAATACCTGGTTATAAAACAGATATAGAAATCAACAAATTTATAGAAAACGTAGAAAATGTTGGCATAAGTATGATTTCACAAACTTTGAATTTGGCACCAGCAGATAAAAAATTATATGCATTAAGAGATAGTATTGCTTGTGTGGAAAGCATTCCATTAATTGCATCAAGCATAATGAGCAAAAAAATAGCAAGTGGTGCAGAAAAAATTGTATTAGATGTTACTGTTGGTAAAGGTGCATTTATGAAAAATATGAAAAATGCACAAAAACTAGCAAATGAGATGATAGAAATTGGAAAGCTTGCAAACCGTGAAACAGTATGTGTTATAACAAATATGGATGAGCCATTAGGGTATGCAGTAGGAAATAATTTGGAAGTAATAGAAGCAATAAAATTTTTAAAAGGAGATATGCCAGAAGATTTAAAACAAGTAGTATTAGAATTAGGGGCATATATGATAAAATTAGCAGGTTTAGGTGAAGACTTAGAAGAAAATAAAAATAAAATGCTAGAAAATATATCAAATGAAAGAGCTTTTAAGAAATTTGTAGAAATGGTAAAAAATCAAGAAGGAGATATTTCATATTTAGAAAATACAGACAAATTTGAAAAAGCTACAATTATAGAGCCAATAAAATCAAATAAAGATGGATATATCCAAGAAATAAATGCTGAAGAAGTAGGAAAAGTTGCTTGTGGTTTGGGTGCAGGAAGAGTGAAAAAAGAAGATTCAATTGATTATAATGTAGGAATAGTCTTGAACAAAAAAGTTGCAGATAAAGTTCAAACAGGTGATATTTTAGGATACATTCATGCAGACTCAAACGAAAGTCTTGTAATGGCAAAACAAAAAATGGAGCAAATTATCAAAATAGAAAATAATAAAATTGAAAAATTACCAACAATTTTTGGTATTTGCAAATAATTTATTGAAATTAGATATGTTTTAGTGTTATAATAGTAAATAGAGATTCGTAATACAAAATATAATGAATTAAACAGTTTTGTTATGTATAAGAATAAACAAAAATGAAAGGAATGGGAATATGAAAGAAAAAAGAATAAAAAATAAAGAACAAAAAAGATATGATAAAGGACAAATATTTGTAAAGGTAATGGCAGGAATACTTGCATTATTAATGGTTTTATCAGTAGCAGCATCATTAATATTTTCATTAATATAAAAACTCAAAATTTGCAAAAATTAAATCTGAAGGTTATATAAATAATATAAAATTAGCACATTTTGCAAAATGTGGAAGGAATGAATTTTAATATGGAAAAAAATATAAGTAATAGTTGGATGAATTTTTATGATGAAAATATAGTAAAAACATTTCAAAATTTAAGTGAACATCCTTTTACATTGTTTACAACAATATTAGACATGGTAATAGTAATATTTTTATTATATTGTTTTGTAAGGATGGTAAAAGGCTCAAGAGCATGGCAATTAATAAAAGGGATAGCTTTTTTAATAATCGCAACATGGGTTAGTGGAATATTAAATTTAAAGATATTAAACTCCATTTTAACAGGAATAATGAATTGGGGAGTAATAGCAATAATTGTAATATTCCAACCAGAGTTAAGAAGAGGTCTTGAGCAATTGGGAACAAATAAATTCACTAAATTTTTTGGCTTGGATAGTGATTTAGCAACAAAAACAAAAGAGGATATTTATAAGGTAGTTATAGCAGCTACCGAACTTTCTAAAACTAGAACAGGAGCTTTAATTGTTTTAGAAAGAGACATAAATATTCAAGATATTATAGCAACAGGTGTACCAATGAATTCAGAAGTATCACCACAATTGTTGGCAAATATATTTGTACCTAAAACACCTTTACATGATGGGGCAGTTGTTATAAGCAATAACAAAATTGCAGCAGCTGCATGTGTGTTACCACTTGCAGATGACCCAGATATAGCAAAAGAATTGGGAACTAGACATAGAGCAGCTATAGGTATTTCAAAGGAATCTGATGCAATAGCTGTAGTAGTATCTGAAGAAACAGGAAAAATTTCTGTTGCAAAAGATGGCACATTAATTGCAGATGTAAGAGAAGATGTGTTAAAGAAAATATTAATAAGCAATATTGTAACTAAAAGATTTGCACAAAAAAAGAAATCAAAAAATAGTAGATTTGAAGTTATAAAAAAGAAATTCTCTAAAAAAGAAGTCAAAGAAGATATTGAAGAAAATAAATGATAAAGGTCGCTTATAGAGCGACTTTTCTAATATTATAGGAAAATTCTTCGAAATTTTTATAATATAAATACTTTGTACAGAAATTTGTATAAAGCAATTTCACGCGTGAACAAAGGCGCGGACTAAAAAAAGGAGGAAAGGAAATAAAAAGTTTATGAGAAATATAAAATTAACAATAGAATATGATGGAAAAGACTTCAACGGATGGCAAAAGCAACCTAATAAACTAAATATACAAGGAAGCATAGAACAGGCCATAAAAATGGTTACTGGAGAAGAAGTAGACCTTACAGCATCAGGCAGAACAGATGCTGGAGTACATGCTTTTGGACAAGTTGCAAACTTTAAAACAAATTCAAAAATACCAATTGAAAAAATACCAATCGCCTTAAATACTAATTTAAAAAAATCAATTAGAATTATATCAGCAGAAGAAGTTGAAGAAAGATTCCATAGTAGGTTAACATGTAAAAAGAAAACATATAGATATGTTATAAACAATTCTGAATTTTCATCAGCTATATATAGAAATTTAGAAACACATATCCCACAAAAACTGGATGTAAAAAAGATGAGTGAAGCTGCAAAATATTTAGAAGGAGAACATGATTTTAAAGCTTTTAAGGCAAGTGGAACTAGCAGTAAAAGTAGTGTTAGAATTATTTATAAAGCAGAAGTTTATGAAGTGTCAAATAATAGAATTTACATAGAATTGACTGGAAATGGTTTTTTATATAATATGGTAAGAATTATAGCAGGGACTCTAGTTGATGTTGGAATGGGAAAAATTGAGCCTGAAGATATGCAAAAAATTATACAATCTAAAGATAGAAGTTTAGCAGGAAAAACTCTACAACCAAATGGCTTATATTTACTTAATGTAATGTATGAATAATGTACTTAATATTAAATTAAAACAACTATTTATAGTAATTTTATAATTAAGGTTAGGGTGGAATGGTAACAACAAACTAGAAAGTAACAAAAAATAACAAAAAGCATAAAATATAGTAAAAAAGGATAGACATAAATCTATACTTTAGGAAGGAATGGTATTATGAATACTTTACTAATATTTTTTGCTTTGCCAATAGCAGTAATAATAATATCAATTGCATTACAAAAAATTTTCAAATGTCCATTTTTGGTAGCAGCAATAATATTTGCTATTTTTTTAATAGTAACATTTGCAATAGGAAATTTGATTTATTTAGTAGCAACAATAGCGTATACAATACTTGCATTTGTAACGGCTGTATTAACTAACATAATTTGCAGAGTACTTAGAGAATTAGACAGAAGAGAAGGTGAAAGGGAATCAAGTTGTGGCAGAAGAAATGGCAATTCAAGTAGTAGCAATGAAACACAATTGTTATCAATAACACGGTGGCTGTTCAAATAATGGAGATGGAAATTTGTTGACTATAAGTAGTAGTGGATGCAATGGTGTTGAAAATGATTTGTTAACAATTAATTCAAATGCTTTAAGTAATAACAGTGAAAATTCTTGTAGTTGCAATACATCTAATAATTCAATTGCTGTTAATGCAAATGTATTTCCAAATAATAATACTAATGGAAGAACTGGAAGTTTTTGTGGAAGTTTTAGAAGAAGGTAAAAAACGGGATAAAGGAGTTACCGTTACAAGTACAGATTGTAAATTGTAAATGGTCACTACTCCAAATCCCGAACTTTTTTGTTTCTAATTGCAAAAATTATTTTTTTATGTTAAACTAATTATCGAAAAGGAAAGGAATGAAATTAAAAATGTTAGAAATTATAGAAGAAACTTTAATAGATGCTATAAAACTATTACCATTTTTATTTATAACATATTTAATAATGGAATATATAGAACACAAAATGGGGCACAAGACTAAAAAAACAATAAAACAATCAGGAAAATGGGGACCAATAATAGGCAGCATATTAGGAATATTTCCACAATGTGGCTTTTCAGTATCAGCAACAAACTTATATGCTGGACGAGTTATAACACTAGGAACATTAATAGCTGTATACTTATCAACATCAGATGAAATGTTGCCAATATTTATATCAGAAGCAGTTTCACCAATAGTTATTTTAAAAATATTAGGAATTAAGTTAATAGTTGGAATGATAGCAGGTAGTATAATCGACTTATTTGTACATATGATAAGTAAAAATACTTTAAACAAAAATAAAAAAGAACATAAACATGAAGAAGATGATGAAAATGAGATTGGACATATTTGCGAAGAAGACCATTGTCATTGTGATGAAAGCGGAATATTAAAATCAGCAATACATCATACAGTTAGTATATTGTTTTTTATAATTTTAATAACTTTTATTATAAATGTAATAGTGCATTTTGTAGGCGAAGATACTATTGCAAGTTGGGTATTAAATAAACCAATAATTGGATCATTAATAGCATCTTTAATAGGTTTAATTCCAAATTGTGCGGCATCAGTAATAATTACAAATATGTATCTAGAAAATGTTATTTCACTAGGTAGCTTGATATCTGGTTTATTAACAGGTGCAGGGGTTGGACTAGCTGTGCTATTTAGAACAAATAATAAAATTAAAGAAAATGTAGGAATAGTAATTTTGTTATATTGCATAGGGGTTATTTCTGGAATTATAATTGATTTAATCGGAATTGTAATATAGGAAAATCTGTCAATAGGGACGCCCCTTTTTGACAGAAATGACAGAAATGAAAGTTACTGTTCACAGCCAATAAAATTATTGTTTGTGTGCCCTTTCCCCTTGGGTAATTGTATATATTTGAGATTTTGTCCTGTTCATTACGTTCAAAAAGAAAATCTAACATAAAAAACTGGAGCCTCTCTCACTCAGGCCAAAACCATATACATATATACAGTTTTTCCGTGAGCATTCCTCAGTTTTTTATTTAAGATTTTCTATTTTTCACTCCAATCAAACGGACGAAATCTCAAATATATACAATTACCCAAGGGGAAGGGGTGCCACACAAACAGTAATTTTATTGACTGTGAACTGTAACAAATGAAAACTTGTCAAAAATGGGCGTCCCTATTGACAGAAAAAGTTGTCAAGAAGGGGAAGCCCCCTTTGACAACTAGTTTTTCTTTTTATTTTTTAAATTAACAATAATGGCATCTTCATTATCAAATAAGTAGTTTGAGTCTGTTGTATCAGTTTGAACTGGGTTTATTTCATTTCGTTCATCTGTAAAGTCTAATTTTTTAAGATTAAATTTTTTCTTAACTAAATTATTGTCAGAGTCTTCAGTTTCAGTTGTAACTTCATCAGAATACTTACCAAAATCAAAAGTTTTAATCTTTTTAGGCTCTTTATACTTAGATTCTAAATAATTGAATTTTCCAGGTCCAATCATGTGTTTACCATTTGATGCTCTAATTTTGTAAGCACAATCTTTTTGACCAAGGGTTTGTAATTTGCCTGGTTTAAAGTATGGGGTAAATTTCCATTCAACTCCACCGTGTTTAGAGTCATATTGCATTTTATCAAAGTCAATAGTATTACCCATAGACCATTCTCTTTTTTGACCAAATTCAGTGCTCCACCATTCAAGTTCTTCTTTAACTCCACCACCAGTAAATATTTTACTAGCACAGTTTGATAAGATTGTTTGTTTATAGTTTTGTTTTGAATCAGATGCATTTAATTGCTCTAAGTTTTGGGCTGATATTACTGTACCAACTTTATATTTTCTATACATTGTAAATATAGGCTCAGTAGCCTTGCAGATGAAGTCAGGGAATTCATCAATATATAAGAAATTTGGAACTCTAGATTTTTCTGTTCCAGGTCTTCTTAAAACTGCGTTTTGCATTGAAATTAAGAAGAATAGACCAAATGCTTTATGGCTAGAAGCTCCTAAATCTCCACGTCGTGTACATACAAATGTTACTTCGCCATTTGCTAACATTTTATCAAAGTCTATGTTGTTATGTCTGTTACATAAGATAGATTTAACTCCTGGTAATCTTAGTAATTTATCTAATTGAGTTATTGCAGCATCTATATACATTTCTGTATTTTTTCTATTAATACCGTCTTTGTAAAAATTCTTTTTGAAATATGAAAGTTGTGTACTATATTTTTCTTTTAGTTGTTCATCATGTGCTAGAATTTGGCACATCTTTTCAACTAAATCAAAGTTTGTAAACATATCTAACATATCTCTTAAATTAGGTAACATACCTTCATTCATTTTAGGGTACATTTCTTTTAGTAAAATTGCTACGTTTTCTATTGCTTGAAGGACAATTGATTCTCTGTATGTTTCGTCTGGGCCGTCTTTTGAAATTTCAAGCATAGTTTTTAATACTGAAGAAATTGTAATAGCTATTTTATTTACATCATCATAAACAAAAGGGTTTAGTCCAATTGAATTTTTATCTGATGGGTCTATTACATTGTAAGGTATATTAAAGTTTTTGCAAATACTTATCATATCTGATGATATTTCTTTGTCAGGTGATAAAACAGTTACACCACAGTTTTTATATGTGATTTCAGTAGTTGAGTCTAAAATCATCTTTTTCATATAGCCTTTGTAAACATCTTCATTTCCAGAAGTAGGTATTAACATATTTAAATTGAAGTTAGTGTTTAAATATTCGTTATCATAAGGCTTTGTTAATGTTGCTATGCCTGTTTTTAAAGCAGTAAAGCCCATTTCTTTTGCAACTTCTCTAAAAAAGAATTTCTTTTCTAAATCTCTTGCTATTAAAGGCTCATAAACTAAAGAAGTTTTTCCTGAACCTGATGCTCCACAAACAAACATTGATTGATATCTTGATGCTTCAGGCATTGTTATTTGTTCAGCAGTTTCACTATTTTGACATATGTATATATCACAAGTGTATGGTCCATGACCTTGTTTTTTGTCTGATAAATCAATTCCACCATAATCCCAAATTGATTGAGTCATTTCTTTACTATCATTAACACCAAAGTATAAGAAACTAAAAATTTTTGGTGCTATAAGTAATGGTGCTAAAATGGTTATTGATGTTAGTGCAGGTCTTATTAAATCTGAAAAGTTAGTAACTAAATCTACATATCCTGGATTGAATACTAGTAGTAGCCAAGCTCCCATATTAAGCCATTGTGTGAACATGGATATTGTAATTATAGCAAGTGCAATTATATAGACATTAAATAGTGTTACTTTTTTCTTTTTTGTTGATGCAAATTCTGATGGAACAGAAAATGCATATGCAAGCATTGGACAGGCTAATGCTAATGTGTATTTTAATGGTCCCCAATATGAGTATGAGACACCTGTAAATAACATTAATAGCATTTCGGTAATTCTGTCTACTATTAAGTATGCTGTTATTAGTGTAAATAAATATGTTGCAAATGTATTTCTACTTGTACCGAGTTTTTTTAAAAATTTGTCTATTATTTTCATTATATATTTGCCCCTTTTTTTATTAATTATATTTTATTTGTTTTTATAATACTACATATCTATTATCCTATAAAATGGGGAAAAAAACAAGTATTTTTACAAAAAAAGTCCCATAAAATGTTACTTGTCAAAAGGGACGCCCTTTTTTGACAATTTTTTCTGTCAAAAAGGGGCGTCCCTTTTGACAAGTTTGACAGGATTTAATTTTTATAGAATAAATTCAAATAAAGTAACATATAATAATTAAAATTACATAAAAGTGGAGGATGAGTATATGCAAGAAGAATTTAAAAAAGAACAATTAATAAAAGATAAAAGTGAATTTGAAAAAGAGGTTGAGCTTATAAAAAATATAATAAAAACAAGAGAAGAACTAAAAAGTGATAACAAAAACTTTGAATTTGCAGAACAAGAATTAGTAGATTACTATATATATCATATCAAAGCAAATCAAGCAAAATTAGATTATTTAATAAAATTAGCAAAAGCAAATGGAATTACAATAGATGGAATAAACCAAATGAAATATGAAAACTATGATGAAGAAATAGGATAAAAAATATTTGAAAAAATTCAGTAAATGAATATTTGTCCATACAAATTCATAAAAATGTATAAATATAGTTTAAAGAGGGATGAGTATGGATACAAATATAATTACATATTTAGCATGTATATGCTTTTTATTTATTTTTGGAAGAGTCTTTATAGTTCCAATAAAAAAAGTTTTAAAACTTGTTGTTAATTCTATTTTAGGAGGAATAACAATATTTTTAATCAATCTTATAGGTGGAGCATGGGGATTTCATATAGGGCTTAATATTTTAACTAGTATTTTGGTTGGTTTATTAGGTTTGCCAGGTGTAATGTGTTTAGTAATTATAAAATTATTAATTTAAAAACACGATTCGGTTGTTACTATACAAAGAACTAAAAAAATCAGGAAAGAAGACATAAATCTTCAATCCTGATTTTTTCTATTCAACTGTAACTGATTTGGCTAAGTTTCTTGGTTTATCAACATCTAATCCTTTTTCTTTAGAAATATGATAAGCAAGTAATTGTAATGGGACAATTGATAAAATAGGAGAAACAAAACAATTTGTTTCAGGTATATCAATTACAACATCAAACATACTCTTATCAATATCTTGGTTAGAAACGACTAAAGTTTTAGCACCACGAGTAATAACCTCTTGAATATTACTTACAGTCTTTTTAACTAAATCTTTATCAGTCATAACACCAATAACAGTAACACCATTCTCAATTAAAGCAATAGAGCCATGTTTAAGTTCTCCTGCTGGATAACTTTCTGAATGGATATAAGAGATTTCTTTTAATTTTAAAGAGCCTTCTCTTGCAACTGTTTCGTCAATACCTCTACCAAGGAAGAAAACATCTTTTTCTTGATAGATTTTTTTAGCAAATTTTGTAACTTCTTCGTCACATTTTAAAACTTCTTCTATTTTTTTAGGTAACTCTAAAATATTTTTCTTAATATCAACTAATAAACTTTCGTCTGCTGTTCCAAGTATTTCTGCAAAGTAAATTGCTAAAATAGTCATTAAAACAACTTGAGAAGTATATGCTTTTGTAGAAGCAACTGCTATTTCTGGTCCTGCATGTGTATAAATTGAGTAATCTGCTTCTCTTGTTATAGAACTTCCAATTACATTAGTAATTGCAATAGTTTTAGCACCTTTTTCTTTTGATAATTTTAATGCTGCTATTGTGTCTGCAGTTTCACCAGATTGAGATAAGAAAATACATAAAGTTTTATCATCTATAATAGGGTCTCTATATCTGAATTCTGATGCAATATCAACTTCTGTAGGAATTCTACAAAGTTTTTCAATAGAATTTTTTCCTGTAAGACCTGCATGCATTGCAGTACCACAAGCTACAATATAAATTTTATTTAAGCTTGATAAATATTCCTTTGTGAATTTAAGCTCGTCAAATTCACATTTAGAATTTACATTTATTTTAGCACCGATTGTTTCTCTAATTGCAGTTGGTTGTTCATAAATTTCTTTTAACATGAAATCATCATAACCTTCTTTTTCAGCTGCTGTAGCATTCCATTCTATAGATTGTGTTTCTTTCTTAATTTCATTTAAATCTTTATCATAAAATTTTGCAGAATCTTTTGTTAAAACAACAAATTCTAAATCATTTAAAAGATAAAAATCTTTTGTGTAAGAAAGTATAGCAGGGATGTCTGAAGATAAGTATTTTTCATCTTCACAAGTTCCTATAACTAATGGGCTATCTTGTCTTACAACTATCATGTTATCAGGGTAAAGACTTGAAATAACTTCAAGTGCAAAACTTCCTTTTAAATCTAAACAAGCATTTCTTACAGCTCTTAAAAATTTTAAATCATCGTTTTTTGTATCTTTTGTAATATAATAATGTATCAAGTTAGGTATAACTTCTGTATCTGTTTGAGAATAGAAAGTATATCCTTTATCAGTTAAAAATTTTCTTAATTCATTAAAGTTTTCAATAATTCCATTATGAACTACACTAAATGTTTTTGAATTATCTTGATGAGGGTGAGAGTTTTCTTTTGATGGTTTTCCATGTGTTGCCCATCTTGTATGAGCAATACCTATAGTTCCTTCTAATTTATCAATTCCGTCTAAATCTAATAAGTTTTTAACTCTTCCTTTATCTTTCATTATTGATAATCCATCTTTTTCGATTGTTGAAATACCAGCAGAGTCATATCCTCTGTATTCCAATCTTGTTAGCCCTGCTAAAAGAATAGGGCTTGCTTTTTTTGTTCCAATGTAACCTACAATTCCACACATATTTAAATCCTCCTAATATATTAAAATTAATTTTTAAAATAAAATTTATGCTTAATAATGCCAAAATTAATTATTTTAAAAATTTATGGAATTGAAAGTATGCAAACTTAAAATATTAATTTTTGTTCTAATATTACTATTAGTTTTTTTATTAATAATGATGACCTTAAGTAAAAGCCACTAGAGCATCCGCCGAATGTTTCGATAACTCTAGACCTCGTCAACCACTTGAAAATAGTGGCTCTGGCGCTTATTTTGTAACTCCTTTCTTGATATTTTTATGCATCTTTCAATTTTACTTTATTATATTACATCAAAATGCATTTTGTTGCAAGTGTTTTTTAAATTTTCTTTTATTGACTTTTTATGTTATAATAAAAATGGTGAGGCAAATGTTTAATATAGAAGAGGAATTAAAAAAATTACCAGGAAAACCTGGAGTATATGTAATGCATGACAAAGATGATAATATAATTTATGTAGGAAAAGCGGTTTCATTAAAAAACAGAGTAAGGTCATATTTTAGAAAAACAAATAAAACTGAAAGAATCAAAAAAATGGTAAGTTTAATAGACCACTTTGAATACATAGTTGTTGACAATGAGGCAGAAGCATTAATTTTGGAATGTAACTTAATCAAGAAAAACAGACCTAAATTTAATGTCTTATTAAAAGACGATAAAACATATCCATATATCAAAATAGATGTAAAATCAGACTATCCAACTGTAGTAATAACAAGGAGATTAATAAATGATGGAGCAAAATATTTTGGACCATATGCAAATCCAGGTGCTGCAAAAGAAATGATGGATTTTATAAAACAAAAGTATAAAATACGTCAATGTAGAAATTATCAAAATAGAACAAGACCATGTTTAAACTATCATATAAAAAGATGTTTAGCACCATGTATGGGATATGTAACACCTGAAGAGTATAAAAAACAAATTGACGAAATAATTGATTTATTAGAAGGAAAAACAGATAAAATTTTAAAAGAATTAGATAGACAAATGCAAGAAGCATCAGTAAAACTAGATTTTGAAAAAGCAGCAGAACTAAGAGACAGAAAACTAGCAATAGAAAGAGCATCATCAAAGCAAAAAGTATCAAATATTTCAGAAAACAACATAGATGTTATAGGATTATACAAATCAGAATTAGAAGTGTGTATAGAAATATTCTTTGTGCGTGGAAGTAAAATGATAGGAAGAGAACACTACTTTTTTACAGAATTAAAAGACATGGAAGATAGCGAAATCTTATCAGGATTTATAAAACAATATTATTTAGAAAATCCAAATATACCAAGCAAAATAATGTTAAGAGAAGAATTGCCTGAAAAAGAGGTAATAGAGCAATGGTTATCCACAATGTTAGGAAAAAAAGTGGAATTAAAAAGCCCTAAAAAAGGCGAAAAACTAAGATTTGTAGAAATGGCAGAAAACAATGCAAAAGTCACACTAGAAAACAAAGAAAAAGACAAATCGGAAATATTAATGGAACTAAAAGATGCACTTAAAATGGACAAATTACCACGAAAAATAGAAACATATGATATATCAAATATATCAGGAGAATTTATGGTTGCAGGAATGTGTGTAATGCAAGATGGAGTTATCAAGAAAAACTTGTCAAGAAGATTTAAAATAAAAACAGTTTTAACACAAGATGACCCTAAATGTATGGAAGAAGTTGTAACAAGAAGACTTGCACATTCAATAGACCACGAAGACAAAGGCTTTGGAAAATTGCCAGACGCAATATTTGCAGATGGTGGCATAACACAAATTAGAGCAATTAGAAATGCTATAAACAAATATGAAAACCTAGATATAAAAATATTTGGTATGGTAAAAAATGACAAGCATCAAACAAGAGCATTAATAGACGAAAATAGAAATGAAATACCAATTTCAGAAAAACTTATGAACTTAATAACAAGATTCCAAGACACAGTACATGATACAGCAATAACATATCATAGAAAACTGCGTGCAAAAGTAATTACAAAATCAGAGCTAGATGATATTGAGGGAATAGGTGAGGTTAAGAAACGAGAGTTGCTTAAAAAATTTGGAAGTGTTGAAAAAATAAAAAAGGCTTCTAAAGAAGAATTAATGCAAGTAAAAGGAATAACAGAAAAAATAGTAGAACAAATAAAAAAATAATGTCAAAAGTTGTCAAAAGGGACGCCCTTTATTGACAGAAAATGTTGTCAAAAAGTTGTCAGAAAATTGAAACCCTTTTGACAAAAAAAGTTGTCAAAAAGGGGCGGCCCTTCTGACAACTTTTATTTTGAAATTAAATATAAATTGTCTTTAACAATATTAGAGTCAAGACCATTTGGAGCTTTGTAAAGTACAGAAACATTTTTGAAATCAGATTCATTTTTGATTCTATCTAAAATTGCATCATTATCCATATATGCTTTAATAGATAAAACGTAAGAGTCTTGATTATTTAAACTTTCGTCATCAATAACACAATGAAGTTCATCATTATTATTAACATTAATAATTAAAGTTCTATTATAAACCATCATTTCAGAAACACTTTGCATATGATTAAAGAAATTATCATAAACATATACAAATGATTTATCTTTATTTTCTTCAGCAATATTCAAAATATCCTTATAGTTTTTGTACAAAAATCTAGGCTCAGAAAATGCCAAACCAATTGAAACTAACACGATTGAAATTACAGTAAATAAAATATAATTATATTTAAATGTAATGAATTCATTTAATATAAAGAAAAATGTTAGTACTACAAAAGGAATAACAGGCATTATATATCTTAGTTCTTGGAAAGATGTCATTTTAACTGCAATAAAGTAGTAAAAGATACTAGGTACAATTGTAATTAAAACAACAAATTTTTCTTTACTTTTTATACATAAAGCAATTGTTGCAATGGCAAATAATGCAAGGATACTAAATACCAAAATAGTATTAGAATTATTTATACTAAATGCATATGCAAGGTGTTTTAGGTAATCAAAAACATGTGTTAAATAATTGCTGTTTCCTAAGTTTGTTAAGCCTCTATCTGAAAAAAACAGATGCTTTAAACATGGTACAAATAATAGAATTCCTAATGCTCCATATATAACATGTGAAACTACATATTTTGAAATTATCTTTTTATCTGTTTTTGTTCTAATCATTTCAATTAACATTATTGCAAATATAAAAAAGGCATAAATTGCAAAAAAGTATTGTGTTAAAAAGCCTAAAATGGTGGCTATTCCAAGTTGGATAGTGAATTTTTTATCCATTATAAAGTTGTTTTTGTACAGCTTTAGGTTTAAATAAAAATAAAGTAAAATAAATGTTGTTAGTAACATGTACATTCTTTGATAAATTACCATAGATATTGTTCCCATTGACAGACCATATAATATTAGTGTTGGGAATATCAAGTTTTGCTTTTTTAATAGTTTCAAAATTTTGATAATTATTATACAACTACAAATAAATGCTATTATATTTACAATGAAGACAGAATATAATGAAAAATTTCCGCCTAAAAATAGTGTCGCAAAGTGAACAAGGGTATAGAAGAATGGTGGATGACTATCATAAGCTTGATTCATAAACAAGGCTTTAAAGTTTAAAATATTGCCTGGCGCTAATGATAATGCATTTTTAACGTATTCACTACTACGCCAAACGGGACTAGTGTTTCCTTTATCATATGCATCCATTACTCCATTATTTGGGTTTACAGATGAGCAGAGTGTATATCCTTCATCCTCATGTAGACCTGTTTTTTGCGTTTGAAAGTAAAATATTATGCTTGATATTAGTGCTATTAATATAATTATTGATATTTTTTTGATTTTTTCTTTGTTTTTTAGCATTTTTAAATCAACCTTTCTATTTGTTATTTTTATTGAGTAAAATTTTATGTTGTTGGTGAGATTATATCATTAATTTGTAATTTTAACAATAAAAGTTGGAATATTTTATTTGTGGAGTGAATATATATATATTAAAAAGCAATATGTCAAAAGGGCCGGGCTTTTTTGACAAATCTGTCAAAGGGGACGCCCTTTTTTGACAACTTTTTATATTGTAAATTTATAAAGGGGGGAGTTTGTATGGGAGATATTTTTAGTGTAAAGTATAATGAAAAATTGGACAGGCTTGAGATTCCAAAGAAAAGGGGTACTGGTGGAATTTGGAATTTTGTGAGAGAGCATAAATTTTTTTCTATTGTGTTGATGAGTGTTGTTATTTTTGCTGGAATTAATTTTTATTTGATATTTAGTTTTATGAAAATTTTGGAAAGTGTTTGAAAAAGCATTGATAAATTGAAAAATAAAGGAAGGTACCCAAAATAAAAAGGTACCTATTTTTTGTTTCAAAAAAACTATTTGGAACATAGATAAAAAATTAATTATCATCTAAGTTTTCAAATAGTTCTGAATTGTAAAAATCTTTTAAGGAAATTCCAAAGCCAATACATAAATAATATATTGTTTGTGTAGTAGGAGTATTGCATCTAGATTTAATAATGCTTCTAATAGTAGAAGGGTTAAGGCCAGATAAAATAGCAAGCTGATTAATATTCATATCTTTTTCTTCACATAAATTAATAATTCTTTTACGAATAGCAGTTGATAACTCCATAAATAATAACATACTTTCAATAATAAAATTAATTTTATCAAAAAAGAATTAAAAAGATATGTTAAATTTAGCATATTTTGCTGACAATAAAAAATAAGATTTGTATAATGTAGATATACCAAAGAGAAGGAGGGATGGAAAAAATTGGAGAAAAAATTCTGACAAAAAATTCAGAAAAGTTCTTGAAATGCGAATTTTTATATGTTAAAATTGTAATACAAGAACAACTTGCAGAACTCAAGAAAAAACAAAAAAAGAATGGAGAAAAAGAAAAAATGAAAAAAACAAAAGAGAGACAAAGAGGTATCACATTAATAGTACTTGTAATAACCATTATTATATTGTTAATATTAGCAGGAATATCAATAATGGCATTAACAAACACAGGGATATTTGAAAAGGCAAAAGAGGCAAAGGAAAAAACAGAGCAAGCAG
>CAKPAB010000024.1 GCA_934132805.1 uncultured Clostridia bacterium
AAAAAAAGCATAAATATGAAACGAATTCAATCATACTATTTGAAAGAATTTGTTTCACATCATTGACATATATACAAATTGATTTAAAAAATTATTAATACCATATTGATTTTCTTGGTTCAATATGGTATTTTTTTGGGGAATTAATACGATTGAACTGCTGATTTTAAAACATAGAATTTATTGTCATGATTGTCTAATCTGTTTTCGCATTTTTTTATTCTATTGTCTACTGATTTAAATTTGTCTGTGTGGCCTGTTACTACGTCTAATAGTATTCCTAGTTTTTCTCCATGGTCTGCTTCCATTCTTGCTACAGATAAACTTAATTTGTCTAGTTCTTTCCAGATTTTGTCCACTTCATTATTTATCTTGTTTACTTCATTGCCTATCTTGCCTACTTCATTATTTATTTGTTCTTGCCCTTTGAATAATTCATCTTGTCCTTTTTTTAATTCTACCAATATTTTGTCTCTTTGGGCAAATCCTTTTTTTAGTTCTATTGCTAAATCTGTTTTTAATTCTGGCACTAGTTCATTTTTTAATTCTTTTGCTAAATCTGTTTTTAATTCTGGTAATAGTTCATTTTTTAATTCTTTTGCTAAATCTGTTTTTAATTCTGGCAATAGTTCATTTTTTAATTCTTTTGCTAAATCAGTTTTAAAATCTAGTAGCATTTCTTTCATTTCATTTTTTTCCATATTCTTTCCTCCTTTCCACAATATTGAGTCCACTATGTACATAATTAGCTCGTGGTACCATTATACAACATTACCTGATATGTGTCAATGAAAAAATTTCGACATTTTTCGACAAAAGCGTGTGGAACTTTTTTGTAATCTAAATTTAATATATTTTTAATATTTTTGTAACATATAAACCTGCTTTTTATTATATAATAGATTTATTAAAGACTTAAGGAGAAACTTATGAGTGTAGAATCAGATTTAAAAAAAGATGGAATTGTAGTAATAAAAAAACTAGACACATTAAAAGTCAACTCAATTGCTCGAAATGTATCTATGAGACTATGTGAAACATTTCCTAATTTTAATCTTAACCAAAATACATTATTTATAAAATTATCTAGACTAGATATGTATATTGCTAAAATGCCAGAAGGAATGGCTGAAGCGAACTATTTTTACAAAAACACATCAATATACTTTAATGAACATATTTCTGATGAAGATTTAGAAGAATTTGCAATTCATGAATGCATTCACTCTATTCAAGAAATTAAAGATAAACGAAATTATTTGTTAAGAATGGGACTATGTGATTATACAGAATTCAAAATATATGGCTTAGGTTTAAATGAGGCTGCTGTGCAATTTATGTCCTCTGAAGTTCTAGGTATTCCAAAAGAATATGTAAAATATTTTAATATTTCTTTTGAAACAAATAGTCCTTCTTATTATCCATTGGAATGTTGTCTTGTTAGCCAATTAGCTTATCTTGTTGGTAAAGATGTTTTATTTGAAAGTACGATTAATAGTAATGATACTTTTAAAAAAATTTTTATTGATGCTACAAATACTAAAGTTTTTATGACTATTCAGGATAATATTGATAAAATTTTGATGGCTGAAGAAGAGATTATAAATATTAATAATAAGATTATTTTATTTGATAATAAAACTCGAAAAGTTAGTAAGATGACTAAAAAAATAGAGTGTTTAAAAAAGACTATTACTAGTACTTTTATAAAGACTCAAAATCTTATTATTACTAGTTACTTTGATAAATTATTTGAGTCTATTACTAACTTAAATGATGTTGATTCATATAGAAAAAAATTGTATAATTTTAAAGATTTTATTGGTTGTACTGATAATTATACTTTTTTTAATGATTATTATGTCCGTAAAATGGTTGATTTGGAAAATTTAGAAAATCTTAAAAATCTTAGTAATTAAAGATTTTTAAGATTATTTCTTTTGCTGCATCTCTTCCTGAACGCGCTGCATACGCAACAGTCCCTTTGCATCCTGCTAAATCTCCCCCTGCAAATATTTTAGGTTTTGATGTTTGATATTTTTCGTTTATTAATATGTTTCCCCATTTATCTAAAGTTAGCCCTAGTTCTAGAACTTCGTCTGAAACTCTACTTCCAAGTGCCATTACTACATAGTCTGTTTCTATTTCATAATTACTTTTTTCTATATTTATAGGTACTGGCCTTTTTTCTCCATTTTTTTGAACTAATTCTGTTTTTATTAGTTCTAATTTTTCAACTTTGTTTTGTCCTTTTATTTCTACAATGTTGTTTTGGAATAAGAATTGAATTCCTTCTGATTTTGCATCTGCAATCTCTTTTTTTTCTGCTGGCATTTGTTCTTCTGCTCTTCTGTATATTACATTTACTTGTTTTGCTCCGTAATCTTTTTATTGTTCTTGCACAGTCCATAGCAACATTTCCACCCCCTATTACACAAACTGTTTTTCCTGTGTAATTTGGATGTTCATTATATTCTAATAGTTCGTTTCCTCCATATACTCCTTCTAGATTTTCGCCTTTTACTCCCATTTGGGTTGATTTGTTTGCTCCTATACTTATAAATATTGCATCATATTCCTTTTCTAGTTCTGATAGTTTTAGATTTTTGCCCAATTGTTTGTTATATTCAACTTTTATTCCTAAATCTAGTATTGTTTTTACTGTGTCTTGCACTCTTTTTTTAGATAGTCTGAATTCTGGTATTCCATGTACTAATAAGCCTCCTAGATAATTGTATTTTTCGTATATTGTTACTTTGACGTCTTTTTTTGCTAAGAATGCTGCACATGTTAGTCCTGCTGGTCCTCCTCCTATTATCGCTACTTTTTTTGTTGTATTGCTTTTTATTGTTTGCTTTTCGCTCTGATTCGTGTTTTCTTGCATTGCTTCTTTTAGACTGTATCCTTCTTTTTGTGCTCTTTCAAATATGTAGTTTTCTATTTCTCCTATGCTTACTGGCTCTCCTTTTATTCCTCGTATACAACTTCCTTGGCATTGCTTCATGTGTGGGCATATTTTTCCACATATACCTGGTAATACTGTTGTTTGAGATATTATTTGATATGCTTTTTTGTAGTTTTCTTCTTTTACTGCTTTTATCATTTCTGGTATGTTGTTTTCTAGTGGACATCCTTTTTGTGAACATGGTTTTGTTTTGCAGTTTAGGCAGTAGTTTGATTTTTCTTGTATGTTTTCCATTTTTTTCATTTCCTTTCACATTTGCTTCTTTTGTTTTTATGTCTGTTATTATTTTATTATAAAATTTTAAGGTAGTCAATTAAACTGACTACCTTTTATAAATTTCAGTCCTTTTCAATAACCAATTTTAAATCATTTATAAAATCGACTTTTTTAGTCTCATCTCTTAAAAGAGCTGCTGGATGCCAAGTAGGCATATACATTATGCCCTTTTTTTCTACCCACTTTCCTCTAGATGCTGTAATTCCATATTCTTTGCCCAAAATATTTTTGAGTGCAACACTTCCAAGTAAAACAATTATTTTGGGCTTCACCAACATAACCTGATTTCTCAAATAATTCAAGCAAGCACTTGCTTCATCATCTTCTGGGTTTCTATTTGCAGGTGGTCTACATTTAACAATATTTGCAATATAAACATCCTCTCTTTTTATGCCAACTATTCCAAATGCCATATTCATTAGTTTGCCAGCTCTACCAACAAACGGCTCTCCCAGCCTATCCTCGTCTGCTCCTGGACCTTCGCCTATAAACATTATATCTGCATTTTTGTTTCCTACTCCAAATACTATATTTTGTCTTGTTTTGCATAATTTACATTTATTGCAATTAATTATTGATTTTTCTAGCTCTTCCCATGTCTCAAACATTACTACACCTCTTACTCTATGTCTTATTACTATTATTAAATTGTGAATTTTTCTTATTTACATTACGCAATTTTCTATCAATTTTATTTTTATGTTTTCTTCTGTGTTTATTTCTGCTTTTGTGCCTATTGGAATTACTATTTTTCTTTCTATGTGTCCAAAATTATTTGATTTTATAATTGGAAATTTGTATTCATCTTCTAAAACATCTAGTACAATCTTTTCTAGTGGTACTCTACTTTCGTGTTCGTAATTTCCTATCCATAAGCCTTTTATTTTGTCAAATACTCCATTTTGTTTCATAAAATATAAATTATTACTTACTCCTGCTGGCTCTGTTTCAAAACCTAGCTCTTCTAGAAATAAAATTTTGTCTGTAAAGTCTAATGAATATTTTCCAGCTACCATTCCCTTTGTTAAACTAAGGTTTCCTCCTATCAATTCTCCAATTGCCTGTCCTTTTTGAATGGTTATATACTCTTCATTTTCTGGTTTAATTTCTAATCTTCCCTCTACAAACCTACTTAGTGCTTGTTTGTAACTAAAGTCTGTTTCATCTGTTGCTATTGTTTTAAAATTTGTTCCGCTAAATGTTACTAGTCCTGTTTTTTCTGTTATCATGTTTGTAATTGAAGTTATATCACTATAACCACATATTATTTTAGGATTTTTCTTTATTAATTCATAGTCTAAATATTCAAATGTGCTATTACTGTTGTTTCCACCTTTTGCACACCATATCATTTTTACATCTTTATCTGCAAACATTGTATTTATATCTTCTGATTTTTCCATTGCAGTAGCGCTATATCCATTTGTGTTTGAGAATATGTTTTTTGAGTATTTTACTTTAAATCCGCTTCTTTCTACTATTTCTTTTGCTCTATTTAGTTCATCAATATTGTCTCCAATTATTGGACTTGATGGTGCTACAACACCTATTGTATCACCTATTTTTAATTTTGGTGGTAAAATTTTTATTAAATTCATTTTATTTTCTCCTATTTAAGTGATATTAATGCTGTATTTAATCCATATCCTTCTCTTTCTACTCTAAAAGAATGAATTAACTCTTTGTTGCATACACTACAAAGTCCGCTGTCAATAATATTCTCTTTTTTTAAGCCTATTTGTTCCAATATGATTTTATTAATTAAAACAGTATCAATGTTCCACTTTTCTTTATCTTGTTGTTTTTCCATAATATCTGCATTTTGACTTATTTCTAAGTCTTTGAACTCTTCTGTAAATAAATCTTTTACATCTTGTTCCACTTCAAAATGACATTTTCTGATACTTGGGCAAATACAGCAAATGATGTCATCTGGTTTGCTACCATATTCATTTATCATTTTTTGAACTGTTTTTACTGAAATTCTCTGCAATGTGCCTTTCCATCCAGAGTGTGTGTTTGCAATTGTTTTTGTTACTGGGTCAAAGAATAGTAATAATATACAATCTGCATTTGTTGTTGATAATACTAAATTTTCTTTTTGTGTTATGATTCCATCTGTATTTCTATATTCTTCTATATTTATGTCTGGAAAATCTTGATTGACTTTTTTGCTTGCAATTACTACATTGTCTGTATGTGCTTGATTTGTTTTTACTACCTTTTTGTAGTCTACATTTATCGCGTTGCATAAGTTTTGATAATCTTGCATTGCTTTTTCAAACTCTTCTTTTGGTAATTGTTGTTTGTTTGCTCTAGCTGTTCTAAAATTCACGTCTGTTCCTACAGAATATGCGTGTGTTATTGTATCACTATATTCTAATAATTTTCTAAATTGTAAATATTGTACACCATTTTTATTTATGTGTATTACATTTTCATTACTTAAATCTTTCACAAATTTTCCTCCTTTTTCATTTTTCTAATAATATCATCCTTAGACATCTTTTTAATGTAATTATAATTATTCCCACAAATTCTAGTATCAAAACCACAAATTGCCTTATAAGCACAATAATCACATGGCGTCTGTCCCTTTTTATTATATGGTTTTATATTAATATTTCCCGTCAATACCTCTTTAGCAATCTGCTTTATAGTTCTGTAAATATAATTTTGCAAAATTTCAAACTCTTCTTTATTAACTCCATTTGTTTTTCCTTCTGAAATATCTCCTGACTTTGTCAATGTTGCTGGTACTAATTTTGATGTTCCAGAATCTAAGTTTTTATCATGCATTCTAATAACTTTTACATCAGCTAAAATCAAGCCCTTCATTTTGAAGTTTTTTCTAAGTTCTTCTTCTATTTGCTCTTCAGTAATTTTTTTATCTGCTTTTATCATTTGCTCTAATAAACTAAAATATAGCACACCTGCTGGTAACAAGTCTTCTTCTTTGCATACTGCATCCATATATGTTAATAACTGAATTTGCAATCCTGCATATACTTCATTTAAATCGATATTTTTTGCAGATGATTTGTAATCTATGATTCGTAAATATTTTCCGTCTTCTGAATTTGATGTGTCTATTCTATCAATTTTTCCTGTAATTTCAACTTTCTTGCCATTATCTAGTTGTATTAAAATTGGTTTATATTTTCCTTTTTTTCCAAATTCAATTTCTGTTCCTTCAATATTAAATTCACTATATACAAGCCCTTCTATTATGTATTTTAGTGCTTTTGCAACTATTCTTTTTAATCTTTTTACTAGAACTTTATATTTTGGTGTTGCAACAAATGTATATTTTTTACCCATATCTAATTTTTCTTCTACAACATCATCTACTAGACTTTGTACTCTTTCATTATCTGTTACTAATTCTGGCAAGCTAATATTTTCATTTTTTACTTTTTTGAAAAATTCGTCTATAGTTTCATGCATAAATGACCCAGTGTCAAAATTTTGAACTTTTAATTCTTCTTTTTCTTTTAGTCTTAGGCCATATTGTAAATAATATGAAAATGGACATTGTGCGAATTTTTCTAGTTTAGATACACTTGCATTTAGTGTGTTTCCATATAATTTTTCTATTGTTTCTTTGTTTATATTTTCTGGGATGTTTGTATAATCAATTCCTTGTAAATCTTGTTTTATTTTTGAATACCATTCATTTTGATTTCTGTAGTATTCATAAATTGTGTACCAAATATCGTCTATTTTATTTCCATTTTGTAGTTCTGATATGTTTTCTAAAAGTTCTTGATATGTCATGTTTTGGTTTGTAATTTCATAATTCTTGTTTATTACATCACTTTCTTCTTTTAGTTCTGGAAATAATTTTTTAATTTTATTTATCATCATTGATGGTCTTAGTGATTTCCCTTCTGTTTCTGATGATGCATATGATAAATATAATTGTTTTTCTGCTGTTGTGAATGCTTTGTAAATATTAAAGTTTTCTTCGTATAAATTTTCTATTGTTCCATTTGCTAGTTCAATTCCATCTTGTTTTAAAATTTCTCTGTCTTTATCTCCGAAAAAACCTTCTGCTTTATTAATACTTGGAAAACTTCCATCATTTAGTCCTATTATGAAAATAGTGTCTACTTTATGACTTCTTGACCTTTCTACATCTCCTACAATTACTTGGTCTTGTGTTCCAGGTATTTTGCCTAATTCACTATTTTTTAGTCCTGTTTTAAGTATTTGCATATATTTTGCAACACTTAATTTTTCATCTCCAAATATTAAAACCATTTCGTCAAATATGTCTAAAATTATTTTATAGCTTGCTATATATTCATTTGCTAAATCAATTTGTCCAAGCTCTTGCAACTCATTTATTTTTGTGTTTATTTTTTCTTCTATTTGCTGTTCTTGCATAAATTCATATACGGCTTTTGTTGTTTCTTTAACAGTTCCAAAATTGCTTTTTAATTTTAATAATGGCTCTATTATTTGTTTTCTTAATCTATTTAGATATTCAATTTCTTCCTTGTTATCGTCATTTATGCCATATGTGAAGTCATTTTTCCACTTATTGTGCTTTATTCCCCATTTTGTGCAGTAATTTTCTAATTTAAAAATATCATCATTTTCTATGTCAGAAAATCCTATTTTTAAGTAATTAAAGACCGCTTCTTTTGAAAAGTTGTTACTGAAAATTTCAAATATTGAAAGCAAATATTGAACTATTATGTTTTGGTTTAAATCTCTTTTTTCGTCTATAAAAACTGGTATATTATATTGTTCAAAAATGCTTCTTATTAAACTTGAGTATGTATCAATATTTCTTGTTATAACTGAAATATCTTTATATCTTAGTTTTTTATCTCTTACTAGTTTTGTAATTTGTTTTGCTATATTTTCAATTTCTGAATATTGATTTTTCGCTAAAAATAATTTGATATTTTCTATTTTTCTATCATATTTTTTTGCTCTATTGTTAAAAATATTTTTTTCTAAATATTTTAACTCTTCAGTTTTAAAACGTGGTGAATTGGTTAGATGTATGGGCTCTTCTAATTTTAATTTTTCTTCTTTTACCCTATTCATTATTTTAGAAACTGTAACTTTATTTGGATAGAATATATCTGTATCTGGTTTTAGGCTTGGCTCTAAGCTATCAGTACAAACTGTTATTGTAACTTGTTTTGCAAGTTTAATGAATTTTTTTAGAACTTCATATTCTTGATATGTAAAACCTGAAAATTCGTCTATATAAATAAGGCTATCTTTAACAATGTCAGTATCTTCTATAATATTACTTAATATTGTTAATAAGTCTGTGTCTTCAATATATTCACCTTGCAACTTTTGTTCAAAATTGCTGTAAATTAAAAACATATCATTTAATTTTGTTTTTAAATATTGGTCATCTGTTTTATTAATTTCTTGTTGTAAATCTTCTGGTAATATACCATGTTTTTTAAACTCAGTAATTGCAGTCATTGATAAATCAATATTTTCGTCTGATTTACTTAAAAATTTTAGATTGCTTTTATTTTCGTTTAATATTGAGTAAATAAGCATAGACTTACCACATTTTGTTAGTTGTGTTGTTGTGCTTCCACCTAATTCTTGTAATACTCTGTGTGCCATTCTTGAAATTGTTAGCACTTCTGCATTTATTACGGCTTTTGTATCAATTGCATCCATTAATTTTTTTTCGGCTGTAAATGAGAATTGTTCTGGTGTTATTATATATATTTTCTTTTCTGTTTTTACTAGTTTTGCTATTTCATTAAAGCAGTATTCGCTTTTTCCACTACCTGATTTTCCATAAATTATTCGTAAACTCATATTTTTTCCTTTCTTATCCTGGGATTAATTTTCTCTTCTCCAGTAAAATAGGTATTGTTGTGCAATCCCTTTTAAGTCCCCAAACTTTTCTTCAGCTAATTTTTCAATTTTGGCTTTGCTCACCTTTGTTTCATCTATATCTTTTATATATAACTCATTCATAACTCTTCTAACCCATACGTCAATTGGAAAAACATCAAATCTTTTCAAATCTGAAAATAGCAAAATACAATCTGCAACTTTGGGTCCAACTCCTGAAAGACGTAATAATTCGTTTCTTACTTCTTGAGTGTTTTGATTTTTCCTTAGTTTTTCTAAGTCAACGTCTTTGTTTAAAATCATTTGTGTTGTTTCATATAATCTTATATCTCTAAATCCTAGTCCAAGGTCTCTGTATTCTTTAACTGTTACATTTTTTAATTGCTCACAGCTTGGAAATGTGTAATATTGTTTTCCATTCCATTCTATTTTATTTCCATACTTTTGTGATAGTCTTTCTATTATCCCCTTTATTCTTGGGATGTTATTGTTTGCTGATATTATAAATGATATTATTGTTTCCCACAAATCTTGATTTAGTATTCTTATTCCTTTTCCATATTGTATACTTGTTTTTAAGTATTCATCTATATTTTCTAATTGTTTTTTTATTTTTTCATAGTCTCTATTTAAGTCAAAATATTCTTCTACAATTTCTTGAAGATTTCTGTCACACATTCCACTAAATGTAATTATTTCGCTTTTTTCGGTATTAGTATTTTTTTTGTTTTTCTCTTCTTGATTGTTTTGCTTTTCTTTTTTTACTTGTATTACTCCATTTTTTGTGACTCCTATATAACTTCCATCTTCTTGCTCATTCCATCTGAAACATTGTCCACATTCAAATATGTCTTTTAATTCAAATGATTTTTGGTTTTTTATGTTGTATGTTTGTTCTTTCATTTTCTCTCCCCTTCTAAAGGTGTATATCAAATCTTTTTATAATTCGTTTTTATTATACCATATATAAACCTATTTTTAAAGTAATATTTAATTCCAAATTTATATTTTACAAAACTGTCTTTTTCTTTTATATACAAATTTGCCTCTTTCATGTAATATTTCCTGCATTTTCTTGCTTTTTCGACATTATTATGTTAAATTAGAAATTACAAGAGGAGGAATATGCATGAAATCTAGAGATGAATTAATAAAAAATTTAGAAACAGCGCTAAAAAGAGCGAAAACATTTTCATGTCCAGAATTTAAAAATATCTACTCAAAAGCATATTTTAAAGAAATAGTTAAACCTACTTTAAAAACTCCCAAAAATACTTATTCTTTTTTATTTGGTGATTTTAATAAATTAGGTGTCATAAATGATATTTATGGTCATGATTTTGGAGATGGTGTTCTAGAATACGCGATGAGAATTATAAAAAAAAGTTTACCAAAAGAAGCAACAATCGTTAGAGCTGGTGGTGATGAAATTTATATCATTATTCCTAATTCTGATAAAACTATTGCAGATAAATATGCCAAGCTAATAAATAATAATTTGCAAAAAAATGCTGTTTTAATTGGCGGTTTATCTATAGAATTAGCTTCTACTGACTCAACTTATGGTGATATTGATAATTTGATATCTATTACAGATAATGAAGTAACTACTGTAAAAGCGGCACGAAAAAAAACAAATTCTCCTGCTGATATTTTATCTGATGACTTTATTAATTTAAATACACCTGCTGATGCATCAGATAAAGAAAAAGAGGCTTGGGACGAGTTGAATTTGCTTACAAATACGTCCATATATAATTTTTTACAAAATTTTAGGCCTACAAAAAACTTTGCTTTTTCTTCAAAGCAAATAATTGATTCTTCTGATTTTGTGACTGATTCTTTTATTTATTTGTTGAGAGAAAAGCTTAATGGAGATATTCCAAATAAATTATTATCAGTAATAAAAAAAGATTATCCTTATAAACCTGAATTTGTTAAAAATGATATACCTGTAGATAATTCTACTAATTTTGATAAAGATACTATTTTTTTAATACATAATTTGGTTGATACCTCTCCCGCAAATATTAATTTGGATAATTTTTCTGATTCTAAACTTGAATCTATTACAAATTCACTAAATGTCTTACTTGAAAGCTTAGTGCGAGACCACACTGGTTTATTGGATAAGCAATATTTTAGACATGCTTTAGCTGAGGAAATTTGTAATTTTGATGAAGAATATTCTGCATCATATTGTACTTTTCCTGGTTTAAAATTAAGTAATGCTGCTTATGACCATACTTTTAGTGATATTAGACTTGAAAAAACAAATTCTATTTTGTGCAATGAGTCTGAAAAAGAATTAAATTATAATAATAATTCTTTTGATTTCACAAGTGGTAGTACTTATCTTTTAAGTCAAAGTGGCGGAAATTATTTGTACTTATATCCAAAGAAATATTCTGATATTGTACGTTCTAAAATAGAAGATATTATGAATACCATAAATTCAACTACAGATAGTAAGGACCCTAATAGTCATTTTAATGTTTCTTATTATTCTATGAGTGATGACCAAATGCTTCTAACTTCTAACCCTAAAAAGCTTATTAAGTATATACGAGCTTTAAAAGAAGAAGCTAATTTTAAAAAAGTTGAATTTAAAAAAGATTTGTTTAATAGTGCTGATGCTTATTTTGCTTTTAAAAAGTCTATTAACAATTGTGTTGATTTTTATTTGGATAATATTTCTGATGGCTCAGAGAATATTTCCAAACTTACTTTATTTATGCAAAATATATATACTTCTTTTCTGAATCAGACTGTTTTGCATAATGAAACTAGAAACTCTAAAAAGCATTTTGGCTTAGGAATAAATGATGATTTTGAAAAATAATTAATATATATTATTTTTTAAAACCAAGACCTACAACTTCTCTTGCATTTGCAATAATTATGAAGCTTTGTGGGTCTATTTTTTTCGCTGTTTGCTTAACTCTTGATACATCTCCTCTTGATGCTGCACACAAAAGCACTAATTTTTGTTCATCTTTATACATACCTTTTCCATATAGTCCAGTTGTTCCTTTTCCTATTTTTTCCCCTATTATCTCTGCAATTTCCTCATTTCTGTTTGAAATTATAATAACAAGTTTTGTAAAATATATCCCTTCAAAAATTATATCTATCATTTTTCCCATTAAGTATATTGCTATTGCTGAATATAGTCCTATTTCTATTTCCTTAAATAATATAACATTTAACCCAACAATTATTACATCTACTATTATTATTACATTTCCTGTCCTAATATTGGGGTTATATTTTCTTACTAGCATGCTTATTAAATCAGAGCCTCCTGTTGATGAATTTGCTTTTAATATTATTGCTGTTCCTAGCCCTATTATTATTCCACCATAAATACATGCCAAAAATCTATCCTGTGTGAGTGGTGTAAGTTTGTCTAATACATCAATTGTAATTGAAAATGTTACTGTTCCTATAAATGATTTTATAACAAAACTTTTTCCCAGTTTATATGCTGCAAATATAAATAATGGCGCATTTATTGTAAGTATTGTTGTACCCATTGGTATGTTTAAAAAATAATAAAGAATAGTTGCTATACCTGCAAAACCTCCTGATGATAGTTGATTTGGTAATAAAAATTCTGATGTTGCTATTGCCATTATTATCGCACCTATTATTGTTTCGGCTACTTCTATTAAAAACCTTTTGACTGTCTTTTTGTTTATTTCCATCATTTTTCCTTTCTTGCTTTTATAATGTTATAATTTAATTTGAATGTAAAATTTAGATATGTACAAAATATATGGTCTAAAAAAAATCACCTTCATTACTATTATGGTAATTTTAGGTGATTTTATGCAGTATTAAAAAATGTTAAAATTCATTTTTTAATACTCATTTTTTGTTTTGACTTTTCATCGTTTTCATCCAAAAAGTCATTATATATTTTGGTTATTTCTACTTTTGATTTACCTTGTTTTATGTTTTTATCTTGTTTTACTTTTAAATTTACTTCATATAATTCCTTTAGTTTGTTTATATTTTCTTTTTTATGACCAATTACATTATTTGCATCTACTGGATTTACAGTTACTTCTACTTCTTTTACTTTTACATTAAGTTTTTTGATTTTCTCTACAATTGCATCATACCACAGCCCAGACTCAACAAGTTGCCTAAATGCTGGATGAAATGGACCTGCCACGACTTCACTCTGATTCTCTCCTGGTTTACAAATTTCCTCTGTATTTTGAAGTCCTACCCTTATTACATCTATTTTTTTATCATTAAACATTCTTACTAGTTGCTTGCATGTCTCTACTGCTTGAATAACTGATAATGGCTCATATGTTCCTTCTTTGTACTCTTTTTCTAATTTTGTTCCTTTTATTACAAGTACTGGATATATTCTTATCATTTTTGGTTTTAATTTTATTAATGCTTTAGCTGTATTTATTTCATCTATTCTATTGCTTTCTGGCAATCCAACCATCATTTGATGTCCTAAATTAAAGCCATAACATCTTATTAATTTTGATGCTTTTACTACATCTTTAAAAGTATGCCCTCTATTAGCTCTTCCTAAAATATAGTCATTTGCTGATTGCACCCCTAATTCGATTGTTTTGACTTTGTATTTTTTTAGCCTTTTTAGTATTTCTTTATTTATGTAATCCGGTCTTGTTGATATTCGTATGCTATCTACTTGTCCGCTTTTTATGTATTCGTATGCAATTTGTAGTAGTTCTTCTTGTTCTTTTTCATCAATTCCTGTGAAGCTCCCTCCAAAAAATGCTATTTCTTTTTTTGCATCTTTGTCTTTTATGTTTTCTAAAAAGTATTCTATTGTTTTTTTTGCATCTTCTTTTGTGATGTTCTTTTTTTGTCCACTTATTGATTTTTGGTTGCAAAATATGCAATCATTTGGGCAACCTAAATGTGGTACAAATACTGGAATTACATATTCTTTACTCATACTTTTTCCTCTCTCTCAATTTTTCGGAATTGTGGGCCACCACGCAAAATCCCGTTTTTTAATTTTTGTTCTCTAGAGCTTTTTTTGCTGCTTGCATTTCTGCTTCTTTTTTGCTTTTTCCTTTCCCTTTTGCTAAAATCTTCCCATTTAAAGAAACTTCTGCTTCAAATGATTTGTTGTGATCTGGTCCTGTTTCTTTTATTATTGTATATTCTATTTTTACTTCTCCATTTTTTTGAAGTTCCTCTTGCAATACTGTTTTGTAGTCTTTTTCTCCTACATGTTTTGTTGCGATTTCTATTTCTCCTTTTAGGTTTTCTATTATAAATTTTTGGGCTGGCTCTAATCCTCCATCTTTAAATATTGCTGCAATTACCGCTTCTACACTGTCTGCTAGTATTGCTGGTCTTTGACTGCCTCCTGATTTTATTTCTGATTTTCCTAAATATAGATATTCTCCAAAGTTATGCTCTTTTGCTATTTTGTGTAGACTTTTTTCACATACTACGGTTGCTCTTACTTTTGTTAATTGTCCTTCTTTTAAATTTTGATATTTATTGTACATGTATTCACTTGATACAAATTCTAATATGCTGTCTCCTAGGAACTCTAGTTTTTCGTTGCTTTGTACTCCGTGTTCATATGCATATGATGTGTGTGTTAGTGCATTTTGTAATAGTTTTTTGTCTTTGAATTTGTATCCTATATTTTTTTCTAGTTCTTCTAAATTTCTTTTTTCCACTTTTTTGCTTCCTTTCTTGTGTCTTGCTTTTTTATTAATGTTTTTGCTATGTATATATTATATACTATTTTATAAATTTTGCAAGTTTTTGTTTTAAAATTCACTAAACGTCGTTACTGGATACTAGTTTTATATTTAGGGAGTGTGGGCCGTAAAGTGACATTGGTACCTACAGGAGAGATTATATCAATTTTATAAATACCCGTTTGATTGAAGTGAAAAATAGAAAATCTTAAATAAAAAAATGAGGAATGCTCACGGAAAAACTGTATATATGTATATGATTTGATAATTCTTTCGGCTGCATTACACAACATAAGAATTTCTAAAAAAATAAATGGCACCCTTCCACTTTGTGAACTCTTTCCATTTATTTTTTAAGAAATTCTAATATTGTTTCAATTACATTCAAGAATTCTAAAACCATATACATATATACGGTTTTGGCCTGAGTGAGAGAGGCTAATTTTTTTATGCTAGATTTTCTTTTTGAACGTAATGAATACGGGTATTTATAAAATTGATATAATCTCTCCTGTAGGTACCAATATCACTTTACGGCCCACACTCCCCAAATATAAAACTATTATCTAGTAACTAAACGTCATTTTTCGACATAAAATATAATAGCCTAAAAATATGGGGTGATTAATGTGAAAAAATTTAAAAAGGGAGATATAGTTGCAAGAAAATCATATGGAAAAGATATTATTTTTTGCATTAAAAAAATAATAAGAACTAATAAAAATGAAATAGCAATCTTATATGGTTTATTTGAAAGAATAGAAGCAGATAGTATAACAGATGATTTAGAATTAATCGACAATAAAACATTAAAAACTATTATGGAGAATGAAGATAACCGTTTACTTTCTAGGATAACCAATAAAAATACTGAATATACTTTTAAAGTTTTAGATGATAATTCAAGGATACGAGAAAAAATAATAACCGGTAAAATCTTGCACTTAGATGGTGATAAAAGATATTCCCAAAAATCATATAACTATTATAAAAAAATGGGTTTAAATGCGGTTGTTAAGAATATCCCTGAATATAGGCAGCCACGTGTAGTATACAAATTACTTAAAACTTATAAACCAGATATTTTAATAATTACAGGACATGATGGTATGATAAAGAGAGGTACTAATTTTAATGATGTTTATAATTATAGAAATTCTAGACATTTTATAAATACTGTTAAGGAAGCCCGACGTTATGATGAAGAAAATTCTCAAAATACTGTTATTTTTGCAGGTGCCTGCCAAAGTTATTTTGAGGCTATTATGATGGCTGGTGCTAATTTTGCATCTTCACCAGCTAGAATTTTGATTGATTTTTTAGATCCTTTAATAATTGCGGAAAGGGTTGCTACAACTGATAAATATAAGTTCATTTCCATTGATGATATAACAAAAGAGATCAGAGATGGAAAAAAAGGTATTGGAGGTATTGGCTCTCATGGTAAAATGTCTATTATGTAACATAAATGTAATCAAAATGTAATATTAGACTTTTTGTCTTCTGTAACTTGCTATAATTATGTATTTGATGCCATTTGCTATAAACAAATGTTTTTTGACATTTTTTTCAAATAATGCTATAATTTGCTTATCTTAAGGGAGTAGGTGATAGCATGATTTGTCAAAATGATATTTCAAATCTAAAAACTGATATCTTGGAAAAGGTGGGGCAAAAGATAATCGTTAAGGGTTCTCTTGGTAGAAGTAGGACCTTTGAAAAAGAAGCGACAATAGAAAAAGCATATCCTAATATTTTTGTTGTTAGGTATGAGGAAAATAATAGAAATGTAACTTATAGTTATACTGATATTTTGACAAGAGCTGTTGAAGTTGATGTTTATGATGGTGAGGCTTATAGTCCTTTGATTCCTCCTTCAGTTCCTACTAAAAAGAGAAGATCTGAAGTTACTTTATAAGTTAAAAAAATCGAAATTATTTAACTTTTTGTTTTATAATTTCGATTTTTATTTTAGTTTTTTATCTTTTCTTTTAAGTGACTATATTTTAGTTTTGTTGCCATTCCTCCTCTTATGTGTCTTTCAGCTTTATTTTCGTCTAATATTATTCTTACTTGCATTGCTAAACTTGGATTGATTTTTTTTAGTCGTTCTGATACGTCTTTGTGTACTGTACTTTTGCTTATTCCAAATTTTTTTGCCGCTCCTCTTACTGTATCTTTTGAATCTATTATATATTGTGCAAGTTCTATTGCACGTTCGTCTATTGATATATCTTTCATATAGTCAAACCCCCATACGAATACTTTTGTTTAATTGTATTCATATGTAGCTTGTATTAGAACGGTTATATTGTATATATTTCTATACTTTGGTAAACTCTTTCATTATCTTTCTCCCCTTTGTCTTATGTACTAATCATCTTCTCTCCCTTTGTTTTTTTCATTATCCATTTTAATGTTATTGATTCTTAGTTGTTTACTAAAACCTTAACATTTTTTTCACCCCTTTTTTCTTTATGGCTATATTATATCAATTGCGCCATTTTTTGACAATAGCTTTTTATTTTTTTATTATAAAATTTTAATGTTTCATTTTTCTTTTAAAAATTCTTTTAGTATTTTTGCACATCTTTTTGATGCTAATTGTACAAATCTATCAAAATCTATCTCATTTTTTCCATTTGGTGAGTCTGAAATGCTTCTAATGACAATAAATGGTATCTTATCTAAGTAACATATTTGAGCAATTGCGGCTCCTTCCATTTCAACACAATCTGCATTAAATTTTGCATAAATTTTATTTTTCATCATTATGTCTGTACAGAATATATCTCCTGTTGCTATTATTCCTTTTATTACTTTAAAACTTTGGTTTTCAAGTAATTTATTTTTTCCTGTTTGAATGCTAGATAATTTTTCTTCTAATTTTAATGATTTTGCTGAGTTTTCAAATTTTTCTATTAGACTGCTATCACTATATAGATAGTCTCCTACACCTGTTATATAGCCTTTGTCATGGTCAAATGCGGTTATATCAAAATCATGTTGTATTAATTTTTCTCCAATTACTATGTCTCCAATATTTAAAAGTGGGTTTAGTGCTCCTGCTGCACCTACATTTATTATACATTTGACTTTTAAGTTGTCTATTAGTATTTGTGTAACTCTTGCTGCATTTACTTTTCCTACTCCACATTTTGCAACTATAACTTTGTTATTTTCTATGTTTCCTATTTTAAATGTAACTCCATAGATTTCTTTTTCTTCTATGTTTGTCATTAGTTTTAAAATTTCTTCTTGTTCTTCTTCCATTGCAACAATTATTCCTACCTTATTCATATTTGTTCCCTCCTTTTAAATATTTTTTTACATTATATCATATTTTTGTCAAAAAAAGAACTATATTTTACAATATAGTTCTTTTTTCTTTTATATATGAAAAATTGTATTTTCTATTATATAAATATTTATTATTTTATGCTAAAAAGTTTAATTATTGTAATTCAACAACAGCTCCAACTTCTGTGAATTTAGCTTTTAATTCTTCAGCTTCTTCTTTAGAAACGTTTTCTTTAACTGTTTTTGGTGCTCCATCTACTAATTCTTTAGCTTCTTTTAATCCTAATCCTGTAGCGTCTCTAACTACTTTGATTACTTTTATTTTTTGATCTCCAGCTTCTGTTAATACAACATTGAAAGATGTTTTTTCAGCTGCTGCTTCTCCTCCAGCTACTCCAGCTGCTGGTGCAGCTGCTGCTACTGCAGATACTCCAAATTCTTCTTCTATAGCTTTTACTAAGTCTGCTAATTCTACTACTGTCATTTTTTTGATTTCTTCAATCATTTCTTCTTTACTCATTTTATAATCCTCCTAATTTTTTATTTTGTTTTTTGTCACTTTATTGTGACTTTTAATTCTCGCCTTTATATTGGCTTTTTATTTGCTATCTTATTATAGCAACTCTAAATTTTTTTTTCAAAACTAAGCTTCTGCTGTTGTTTATTCAGCTGAGCCTTCTTCTTTTTGAATTCTAACTTGATCAAGTGCAACTGCAAATTTTTGAATATTTGCAAGTAATGCTCCAGCAAGCATAGATAGTAATGTTTCTCTTGATGGTAATTTTGCTAAAGTGATTATTTCTTCAGCTGTCATTACTTTACCTTCAATAACTCCACCTTTAATTTTGTAATAATCATTATTTTTTGTGAATTCGTAAATAGCTTTTGATGGTTCTAAGTAATCTTCATTACTCATTATTACAGCTGTAGGTCCTACTAGTTCATTTTCTAAACCTTCGATTCCTGCTTCTGCTAATGCTCTTCTTGTTATGTTGTTTTTAATAACAGTGTATTCAGCATTTGTTTTTCTTAATTCTGCTCTTAATTCTGTTACATTTTCAACATTAATTCCTCTGTAATCTGTTAAAAGTACTAATTTTGCTTCTTTGATTTTGTTAGCTAATTTTGTAACTTCTTCTTTCTTTTGATTTAAGATTTTTTCACTTGCCATTTTTGTATTTTCACCTCCTAAATATTTTTTTATATTTTTGTGTTCCAAATTTATGTACTAAATTTGTTTTCAATATAATTTTATATAATACAAAAGTTGTAATTTTATATTATATAATTAAAAAACACTTTTTATATCCAATACGAGATTATAAAAAGTGTTTTTACACATTATTTTATAACCTCGGTAGGACTTATTTTGCCTACTGTCTTTGGCTTTTATATTCTATTTTTGGTTGATGAATATTCCAGGTCCCATTGTTGTTGTTACTGAAACACTCTTAATGTATTGTCCTTTTGCTGCTGCTGGTTTTGCTTTTATAATAGCATTCATTATTGTATCATAGTTTTCAGCTAATTTTTCTGCTCCAAAAGATACTTTTCCAAATCCTAAGTGAATAATATTTGTTTTGTCTAATCTGTATTCAACTTTACCAGATTTGATTTCGTTTATTGCTTTTGTAACATCCATTGTAACTGTTCCAGATTTAGGGTTTGGCATTAATCCTTTTGGTCCTAATACTTT
>CAKPAB010000025.1 GCA_934132805.1 uncultured Clostridia bacterium
ACCTCCAAAAAAAAATATAACTATGCAAATTCAAAATTCTTGTATTTTGAATTTACACAGTTATATTTTAACACTCATTAAAAAATCTAACATGTAAAAATCGATAAAATGTTGATATACCAACGTTTTATCGTTTCTTTTCTGGAGGCGACTATCGGAGTCGAACCGATCATCAGAGTTTTGCAGACTCGTGCCTTACCGCTTGGCTAAGTCGCCATATGTAATTTGTATTTAAAATAATTGGAGCAGGTAACGGGAATCGGACCCGTAACTTAACCTTGGCAAGGTTATGTTTTACCACTAAACTATACCTGCATCTGTTTGCTTGTTATATTTAATTATATTCAAAAGCAATTAATATAATACCAAATATTATAAATATTGTCAATAGTTTTTTTACAATTAACTTATATCATTAACTTTACAAATAGTGTATAGCTGAATTTGAATTTTTTAAATTTGACTGCAGTTAATTTTTGTGTTATAATTTTTGTTATGTAACCTATCAAAATAATAGAATTGTATTTAATTCTATTGTATTTTTCTTTAAAAATTAAAAGGAGAAAAACAAATGAAAAAAGAAGAAATCGTAGAAAATAAAAACTTTATTTTTACAAGTAAATCAGCGCCTAATGCATTATATCAATGGTTAGATGAATCGACATTGTCTGTGAAGACTTTTGTTGATATCCTAAAAAACTATTGTGATGTCGTTTTACCGGCTTATGTTGGCTCATATAGTTCTAAAGATAATTCTTTGAAATTTAAATCTAGTAAAAGGATAATTCATATTAGGCTTCATCCCATTAAGCATATTAATGATGCTATAGTAACTAGCATTGGTTTTAGTGATGAATTTGATTCTGGCTTGTTTAAACTTATAATTGATAATTTTAATTGTTCAATTATACCTATAAAACGGTCTTTTTATAGAAAAAATCGTCACCTTACAGAATATTTAGCCGTGCATTATACTAATGCTTCGCCTTTATACAACGCATTGCTAAAGCTTAACCATACTTATGGGTTAAAAATTGAAATTTCTACCCCTGAGGTAAACCATGAGCTCCAACGTATTTTCTCGCTGCATCATGATGACATTTTAAAAATGTTGTTTGATTTACGGGATAAAATCGACACTTTATCCCTTTATAATAATTTAATGTCTTTGTTATCATTAAATTATTTTCAAAAGCATAGTCTTTTGGTAAAAATAGCGGTTATATATCTTGAAGAAGATTATAATTCTTCGATTAACTATATTTCTAGAGCCAAAAAGACTTCAACATTTTTAAGCATCAAGAATGGGCAAGTTGAAAAATATAGTTTTTAGTTAAGTGTAAAAGCTACCACAAAATAATTTGTTTTTGTGGTAGCTTTTTCATGTTTATTTTTTCTTTGAACTTGTTTTCTTTGTTGTTTTTCTTTTTGTTGTTGCTTTTTTAGTTGTATTAGTTTTCTTTTCTGTCTCTTTTTTTACATTTTCTGCTTCTTCTGGATTCCACTTTTCACCTGGTTTTGGCTTGTTCCAAGAAATATAATCACAAGATTCTGGATTGTTTTCGCAAATATAATAATTTCTTTTTCTCTTTGTTTTTCTAACCTGAACTGTTGCTCCACATTTTGGACATGGAACATCAATTGTTTCTATTATTGGCTTTACATTTCTACATTCTGGAAATCCTGGACATGCTAAGAACTTACCATATCTTCCATATTTGTAGACCATCATTCTGCCACATTTTTCACATTGCACATCTGATACTTCGTCAACTAATTGTACATGTTCTAGTTCTTTTTCGGCTTTTTCAAGTTCTTCTTTAAATGGACCATAGAATTCTCTAATAGTTTTTTTCCATTGTTCTTTTCCCTCTGCTATTTCATCAAATTCATTTTCAATTTTTGCTGTAAATTCCACATTTACTATATCTGCAAAGTTTTCTGTAAGTAGTTTATTTACTATTTTTCCTAGTTCTGTTGGTATCAATTGTCTTTGTTCTTTTTCTATGTATCTTCTTTCTAATATTGTTGTAATTGTTGGTGAATATGTACTTGGCCTTCCTATCCCTTTTTCTTCTAATGCTTTTACTAAACTAGCTTCTGTATATCTTGCAGGTGGCTCTGTAAAGCTTTGTTTTGGATTTATTTTTATTAATTTTACTTCCTGATTTTCGTTTAATGGTGGTAGCATTCCACCTTCTTGTTCTTCTTTTCCGTCTGTGCCTTCTACATATAAAATCATAAATCCTTTAAATTTTATTGTTTGTCCATTTGCTTTAAAGTCATAGTCATTTGCTTTAATGTTTATTGCCATTGTGTCATAAACTGCTGGTTTCATTTGGCTTGCCATAAATCTGTTATAAATTAATTTGTATAATTTGTATTGGTCTTTACTTAGTTCATCTTTTATGTTGTCTGGCTCAATGTCTGAGTATGTTGGTCTTATACCTTCGTGAGCATCTTGTGCGTCTTTATTTGTTTTGTAATATCTATTTTCGTAAAATTCCTCACCATATGTTGATACTATGTGTGTTTTTGCTGCTGCTCTTGCTTCTTCTGATATTCTTGTTGAGTCTGTTCTCATGTATGTTATTAAACCTACTGTTCCTCTGTCTGCTATTTTTACTCCTTCATATAATGTTTGTGCAACAGACATTGTTTTCTTTAATGTGAATCCTAATTTTCTTGATGCCTCTTGTTGCATTGTACTTGTTGTAAATGGTGGTGCTGGATTTCTCTTTTTCTCACCTTTTTTGATTTCTGATACTATATATTTTGCTTTTTCTATGTCTTTTAAGATTTGGTCAACTTGTTCTTTTGAGTTGATTTCTTGTTTTTTTCCGTTTTTTCCATAGAATCTTGCTTCAAATTCTTTTTTTGATTTTTCGTCTTTTAAGTTTGCATATATATTCCAATATTCTTGTGGTATAAAGTTTTCAATCTCTGTTTCTCTGTCTACTATTAATTTTACTGCTACTGATTGAACTCTTCCTGCTGATAGTCCTCTTTTTACTTTTTTCCATAGTAATGGACTTATTTTGTATCCTACTATTCTGTCTAAAACTCTTCTTGCTTGTTGTGCATCTACAGTGTTTAGGTCAATGTTTCTTGGCTCTTTTATTGCTTTTTGTACTGCTGATTTTGTTATTTCATTAAAAGTGACTCTTGTTATTTTGTCTTTGTCGTCTTCTAATATTTTTGCTAGGTGCCATGCTATTGCTTCACCCTCACGGTCGGGGTCAGTTGCTAGATAGACTTTTTTTGCTTTTTTTGCGTCTGTTTTTAAAGATTTTATTAGGTCACCTTTTCCTCTTATATTTATATATTCTGGCTCAAAGTCGTGTTCTATGTCTACTCCTAGTTTTGATTTTGGTAAGTCTCTGATGTGTCCCATTGATGCTACAACTTTTGTGCTTCCTCCTAAAAATTTTTTTATTGTATTTGCTTTTGCTGGTGATTCTACTATTATTAATTTGTCTGCCATAGTTCCTCCTCTTTTTTTATATTACTTATAGTATTCTAGAACATTTTTTCATATTTTGCAAGTTTTTGTCTAAATAAGTCTATTATGACTTCTTCTGAGTTAATTGGAGTTACTTGATTTGTTTTAAAAATATTCAAAATTTGATTTGCTTCAATTTCATCATTTGTTACATATCTAATTTTTTTATTTTCTACTTTTGTATAATTGGGCCTATATTCTGTTTTTATTATTTCTATTCCAAATTTTGGCTTTTTAAAAGTGCTTATTTCATCTTCATTTATTTGCTTGTAGTATTCTAGCTTAATTGGATGTTTTATTCCAGCTTCTTCAAGTTTCTCTCTTTCGATAAATACACTACCAAAAAATGTTTTCAAAAAAATCCCCCTTTTCTTTTGTTTTTTAATATGTTCTATATTACTACTAATTCCAATAGTTTGCAAGGATTTTTCATCGCAATTTTTGACATTAATTTTGCTGTATTTTTATATTTTTTTATTTTTCTTTACAGTTCGACTTTATGCCCTAAAATTTTTCTTTGTTCTTGACATTTTTCGATAGTTTTATTTTTTTAAAAATTGTTCTATTTCGTTTGCTAAAATTTCTTCTTTGTTTGTATAGCTATGGTCTGCTCCTTCAATATATCCAATATCTAATTTGTCGTTTTTTATTTTTTCTTTTAAAGTTTTACATAACTCATCTGCTTTTTGAATAATTAGTTCTTTGTTGTTCCCCCATCTCATAAATAATGGTACTTTTATGTTGTTTAATTTTTCATAATTATAGCTTTCGTCTGAAAATCTTGCAAAGTCTATGTCTTTATTTTCAATTGCATATCGTAAAAATGTTTTTACACTTATTGGATGTATAAAACTTTCTTCTGGCATTAATTGTTTTTGCATATTTTCTTTTTTCATATTTTTTGCGTATGTTACCATTGCTGGGAAATTTTCTTTTAAATATATTTGGAATGCAAGTGGTATGTCTACTAGCGAAAGTAGAATTATACCTTTTATTTGGTCTAGTATTTCTTTGTTGTTTTCCTCTATTAATTTGTTGTATGTGTAAATTGTTTTGGTGCATCCTAGACTATGGCCCATTATATATATTTCTTTGTATCCTCGTTCTGTAGCATAATTGATGGCTCCTATTATGTCTTCATAACTTTCTGATATTTCTTCATATGCTGTGCCTGCGAGTTCTGATTTTTCTTTGTCTTCTTTTTTTATATAGTTTATTATGTCATGACCTCTATTGTTAAATGCTAAAAAGTCGATATCTATTTTGTTTGCTTTTTCTGCTATTTTTTCGTCTCTTTTTTTGATGCAATTTGTTGCCATCCCATGTACTGATATTATTATTTTGGATGTTTTATTTGTACTTTTGTATATAATTCCGTTTAGAATTACTCCATCTTGCGCTTTTAAAAATATTGTTTCTACATTTTTCATTTTTAAATTTTCCTTACTATTTCATTTTGATTTTTATATATGCTATTTGCAGGTACTACTTTTCTTACTGATGATAATGGATATATGTTGCTGTGGCTTCCTATTACTGTTCCAGGGTTTAAAACTGAGCCACATCCAACTTCTACTTCGTCTCCTAGCATCGCTCCGAATTTTTTTAGTCCTGTTTCTATTTTTTCTGTATCATTTTTTACTATTACTAATTTTTTATCTGATTTTACATTTGATGTTATTGATCCTGCTCCCATGTGTGATTTGTATCCTAATATTGAGTCACCAACATAATTGTAGTGTGGCACTTGTACTTTGTTAAATAATATTACATTTTTTAGTTCTGTTGAGTTTCCTACTACTGCACCTTCTCCAACTATTGCTTTTCCTCTTATGAATGCACAGTGTCTTATTTCTGCATTTTTTCCTATTATTGCAGGTCCATGTATATATGCTGTTGGTGCTACTGTTGCTGATTTTGCTATCCATACGTTTTCTCCTACTTTATCATATTCTTCTGGGTCTAGTGTATTTCCTAGTTCTATTATGAAGTCATTTATTTTTGGCAATACTTCCCATGGATATGTTGCTCCTTCAAATATTTTTTTTGCTATTGTTTTTTCTAAATTATATAGATTTTTTATTTTACACTCTTCCATTTCTCTTCTCCTTCTTATTCTTTTAAATTTTTTCAAACTATCATATTATATGAAATTAATAATTTATTTATTTTGAAGTGATTCGTGGGGACCGTTCAAAAATTCTCAAAAGTTTTTATAACTTTTGTTAGAATTTTTAGAATGGGGCAACAAAAAATAAATAAAATATTAATTTCATAAAGAATATATTTTAAAAATTTTTTCTATAACCACTCTCCATTTTTCCTAATATACACTCTCTTAATATTTTGAACAAGCACAGTATATATTATAAGTAATAATACGACAAATGCATAATATTTTCCTGGTAAAATTTCAAAATTAAATGTCCCAACATTATGCAACAATATTGGTGTAACTATTGTTCCAGCAATAGTTATTAAAGTTGAAATTGTTAAAAATTTATTTGCTCTTGATTCTATAAATGGCATTTTTGCAGTTCTAACATAGTGAATTATCATTGTTTCACTTATTAAGCATTCTACAAACCACGCAGTTTGAAACCATGATTGTTTGTCTACACTGTTGTATCCAAATACAAACCAAAATACGATAAATGCTATTACATCTGTTATTGAACTTGTAATTCCCATTACATTCATGAATTTGCCAAGTCCTTTTGTGTCCCATTTTCGAGGTTTTTCTAAGAATTCTTTGTCTACATCGTCATATGGAATTGCTATTTGTGATATATCATATAAAAAGTCTTGTATTAGCATTTGTATTGGTAATAGTGGTAAAAATGGTAAAAAGATACTTGCTATTAGTATGCTAAATACATCTCCAAAGTCTGAACTTAATGCCATTTTCATATATTTTATGATATTTCCATATACTTTTCTGCCTTCTATTACGCCATCATATATTACCTGTAAACTTTTTTCTAGTAAAATGATATCACTTGCTTCTTTTGCTATGTCTGTTGCAGAGTCTACACAAATTCCTACATCTGCCGTGTGTAGCGATGGTGCGTCATTTACGCCGTCTCCCATATATCCTACTACATGGCCATTTTTTTTGTATATTTTTACAACTCTTTCTTTTTGCAATGGATTTAATCTTGCAAAAACGTCAACTTCTTCTACTGCTTTTTCTAATTCTTCGTCTGACATTTGGTCTAATTCTACACCTGTGATTATTCTGTCTGACCTTAATCCTACTGTATTGCATATATTTTTTGTTGCATATGCATTGTCACCTGTTAAAATTTTTGTTTTTACGCCAATTTTTCTTAAATCGTTTATTGTCTTTTTTACATCTTTTTTTGGTGGGTCTAAAAATGCAACATATCCTACAAAAGTCATTTCTTTTTCGTCATTGCTGTTAAATACATTAACACCTGGATATTCTTTTTTGGTTGCTAGTGCAATTACTTGCATGCCCATATTGGATAAATTGTTTGCATTTACTTCTATTTGCTTTACTAAATCATCTGTTATTGGAATTATCTCGTCTTTATACTTTACTTGTTTGCAACATTTTAAAATTTCTTCTATTGCGCCCTTTGTAAGCATTCTGTAGCCGTCTTCACTTTTTACAACAACACTCATTCTTTTTCTTGTATAGTCAAATGGTATTTCGTCTACTTTTTCGTATTCTTTTAGAACTTGCTTGATTTTGTGTTGATTTCCATATGCTATTACTGCTTTGTCAACTAAATTTTTTATTCCTGTTCCATAGTAACTGTTTAGATATGCATATTTTAAGATGTCTAAGTCTTCTTCTCCCATTACATTTATGTATTTTTGCAATGTTATTTTATCTTGTGTTAATGTTCCTGTTTTGTCTGTACATAAGATGTCTATTGCTCCTAAGTTTTGAATTGACTGTATATTTTTTACTAATGTTTTCTTTTTCGCTAGAGTTTTGCTTCCTTTTGTTAGGTTTACATTTACTATCATTGGTAACATACTTGGCGTTATTCCAACTGCTACTGATAGTGCAAATAGTAATGCTTCCATTAGGTCATGCCTTATGAATGCATATATTGCAAATACTGCTATTGATACTACTATCATATATTTTATTAGCAGTTTTGTGATGTTATTCATTCCTTTTTCGAAATTGGTTATCTCTTTTTTGTTGTCTATTTCTTTGCTCATTCTTCCTAAGTATGTGTCAAATCCAGTTTGTATTACAACTGCTGTTCCGCTTCCACTTACAACGCTTGAGCCCATTAGACATATGTTGTTTATATCAAATATTCCTTTTGGTTTATTTGGTGTTGTTGTTTTTTCAACTAATACACTTTCTCCTGTGAATACTGATTGGTTCAAGAATAAGTCTTTGCTTTCTATTAGTATTACATCTGCTGGTATTATTGAGCCTGCATTTAGTTTTATGATGTCTCCTATTGCTATGTTTTCTACTCTTACTTCTTTTTCTTTTCCGCTTCTTACCACATTTGTGCTTGAATATATTTGTGCTTTTAGTTTTTGATTGAATTTGTATGTTGAGTAGTTTTGACAGAATTTTATGAATGCGCTTACTACTGCTATTCCTACTATTATTCCTGCTCCTAGTTTGTCTGATAGTGCAAAGTCTATTATTGCTAGCAAAAGTAATATATATATGAATTTATCATTGAATGATTTTATAAAAAATTCCAGCCAACTCTTTTTTTCGTTTTTTACTACTATGTTTGGTCCGTTTTTTTCATATCTTTTTTCGTATTCTTTTTGTGTTAGTCCTTCTTCTTTTGTGTTGTATTCTTTTAGAATTTTTTCTTTGTTTTTCTTTGATGTTTCTGTGTATTTTTCTAGTAGTTCTTTGTCTGTGTTTTTCATTTGTTTTGCTTTTTTCTTGATTTCAAATAGTTGTATCATTTGTATCACTTTCCTTTTATTGGTTGTTTTTTATGTTTTATTTTACGGTTGTATTATATCACTTTTTTGAGATTTTTAAAGTGTTTTTGACATTATATAGAAAAAATTTATTAAAGGTGAACTGCAACTAAATTTAATAGCTTTGTACATTTGCATTTGCTGAGTTTTTCTGCTATACTGTAATCATTATGGAAGAAAAAGAAAGATATAAACATTTAAACAAATATTTAAAAGAAAAATTTGGAGAAAGGACATTAAAAATCTGTATAGATGGGGGATTTACTTGTCCTAATAGAGATGGAACTATATCCACATCTGGATGCATTTTTTGTAGTGAAAAAGGGTCTGGTGAATTAATTCGTTGTGGTTTTGGTAATACTGTAGTTGACAAAATTAGTAATCAAGTTAAAAATTATTTTGATAGTTACCGTAGTGAACGTGCTAATAAATTTATTGCTTATTTTCAAAATTTTACTAATACTTATGATTCTTTAGATATGCTAAAGGCCAAATATGATGCTGCTTTAATTGATAATAGAATTGTTGGATTGGAGGTTTCTACAAGACCTGATTGCATAAATGAAGATATTGTAAATTTGTTGAAATCTTACAAGGATAACTATTATGTTTGTGTTGAACTTGGTTTGCAAACTTCTAATGATAATATTGGCACTTTAATTAATCGTGGTTATTCTAGTTCTCAGTTTACATCTGCTCTTAAATTATTAAATAATGCTGGTATTGATGTTGTTGCTCATATTATGGTTGGTTTGCCAGGTGAGACTTTTGATGATTTGAAAAACACTGTTGATTTTATTAACAAGCATAATATTCAAGGTTTGAAAATTCATTCTACTTATGTTGTTAAAAATACAGTGCTTGCTGATATGTTTTTTTCAGGTCAATATGAGCCTATTTCTTTAGAGTATTATTTGAATGCTCTTACTTATGTTGTTACTCATATTTCGCCGGATATTGTTATTCATAGAATTTCAGGTGACGCTTCTAAGGATTTGTTGGTTGCACCTGATTGGAATTCTCATAAAAAGTGGGTTTTGAATGGTTTTGATAAAATTTTGAGGGAACAAGATTTATGTCAGGGGGAATTTTATATAGATTTAATTTGATATTTTGTGCAAATTATTTTTATTGTTGAAAATTCAAAAATTGAGGACATAATTTTATTTTTTAATTATGTCCTTTTATGTTATTCTTGATTCATGTTGTTAACTGTTTCTTCAATTTCTTTATATCCTGGTAATATTGCATTAACAAATGCCTCATCATCACCATCTATGTTCCATTTTCCATCTTGTTTTTTCATATTAATAGTAATTTCTGTTGTTACAGTTTCTACATCGTCAGAATTATATTGTTCTTCAAAATATTGTTTTAATTGAGTGTCCATTTCTTCTTCTGTCATTTCACCAAATGCTTGAGAAAAGGCTACTGAAAATGCTTTTGACATGTAATTTGCAAATACTGTTTTTAGATTTTTGTTGCTTACATTTAGTTTTACTGTGCATTCATTTATTTTTACATCTGTTGATACAACTTCATAATTTAAGTTTTTTAACATTGCTTTTTCCATGTCTTGGTCTTCTGCTATATTTTCTTCTGTTGTTTCATTTTCTTCTGTTTCGTTTTCTATGTTTATATATTGTTTTATTTGTTCTTGGTCTCCTGTTTTTAGTGCTATAAACATTTTGTCAACAGTATCTAATGCTTGTTTTTTTGTTGTGTTTAGTGCTATGAAGTAACCTCCAACTATTAATATAATTACTAGTAGTACTATTAGTAAAATTTTTAGAACTTTTTTCATGTTCTTTCCCCCTTTCTTGTGCTTATTAAATCACTTTTTTTATTTGTTGTCAATTAAATTTTGAATGTGAATTAATCTATATCTTCTAAGTTGTTAAAAAATTCTTCTGTTAGTTCTTCTTCATATATGTATTCTCCGTTTTTATATCTTAATATGCTGTCATTTTGTATTTGATTTTTTAGTTCTTGTGATATTTCCGTTTCTTCAAAAATCTTATTGTTATTCTTGTTTAGTAAATACACTCCTTTTGCACTAAAGTCTACTACTTGATATAAGCAATCTTCTTCTCTATTTTTTTCTTGTGTTTCTTTTGGTTTTATCTCTTCTTGTTGTTCTAAATTTTTATCTGTTGTATCTTTTGTTTTTTCAAGGTGTTTAGATAATTCTTGTATAAAATTTTCTACTAAATTATTTTCTTTTTGGTCATTTTTTAAATTGTTAAAAATATCTAATTTCAATAAAATTTCCTCCTTTTTATTGTTTGATGGCTTTATATTTATTTGTCACTTTTTGAGCTTTCTCCTGTTTGATAGTTTATTGTTATTCCTGGTTGTATGTTGTATACATAGACATTGAAGCTGATGCCTTGTCCATTGTCTTCTACAGAATATGCTTCCATCTCAACTCCACTTGCAACTTTGTTATCTCCTTTAAAGTCTGGTGTTACTCTATATAGCACGTGGTTTTTGTTGTTTTTGTCTATATATTCTGCTACTTTATTTTCAAATGGTAACATTCCTTCAACATTGAAGTAGTTTGTTCCTGTTATTAGATTTAATTCATTTGCATTTTCTCCTGCTAGCTGATATCCTATTAAATGACATCTATTGTACAAAAATTCCCCGTCATATTTTGCTTGTTTCCATCCTGTTGGTTTTACACTGCTAATATCTCCTCTTTTTTCTGTTGGCATTATTTCTTTGCATATATTTGCATACGCTACTCCACATCTTTTTAAGTTGTCTAATTGGCTGTAATTTTCAAATGCTTTTGTTGTGTGTTCTTTTTCTTCAAAGTATGGTGTGTTGTTGTTTATTTCTATGTATATGTTGTTTGTGTATTCTGGTATGTTGTTTAAGTTATAGGTTTTATTTTCTGTTTGTGTTGTTTCTTGCCCTGCAGATATGTTTGTTTCATTTGTTTGATTTTCTGCATTGTTGGCCTCTTGTTGATTTAAAATTAGGCTTGCTATGATAAATATTATGATTATTAGTGTTGATATTATTTTTTCTGTTTGTTTATTTACATATTTATTTTTGGTATGCTTGTTTTTTGATTTTTTTGCTTGATTTTGTTGTTTCTTTTTCATTTTTGAAATCTCCTCTTCTGTTTATCTTTTATAAATCTTTTTTTCTTTGTCCATCATTGTCTGTTTTTTTTCTTGTTTTTCCACTATTATATCACAATATGTGGAATATTGTGTAATTTTTTTTAAACTTTTGCTTTTTCATCAAAATATTTTTTATTTATTTTGTTGTATAGATTTTGTTGTTGTTTTCATCTTTTTTTGATGTTAATATTTTATTCTTTTATGCTTTTGGCTTCAATTATTTTTGTTATTTCATCAACTTTTTTCTTTCTGTTTCCTGATGTGTCGAAAAATTCTATATTATATTTTTGGCATTCTTCTTTGTTTTTCTCGCTTTTATTAATAATATGTTCGCAAGTTAATTCTAACATCATTCCTCCTACTCTTTTTGTCCAGTCATTCTCATCATCGTTGTTTATTATTTGTTTCATTAAATGTTTTTTTTCTTCATTTGGCATTCCAAGACAATATATATCAAATCCTAGCGGCTCAAATATTTTTTTTGCATATTCTACTTCTATTTCGTGTGTTTCAAATATCATTTTTCTTTTGGCTTTTTTTAGGTCTATTTCCATTTGATTTGATATTTCATAAAAGATTTTTGTTATTTTTTCTTTTGGGATATTGTCTCCTAGGTCGATGACTACTATTCCATGTTTTTGTTTGTTTTTGGATATCTTTTTTTCTCGATATACTCCTTGTAGCGCGATTGAGATGGCGTCTCCTCGCACTAATTCGTAGTTTTTGTTTCTTTGAAATAATTGATTTGAAATTGTTGATTTTCCACATCGTGGTGTTCCTATGATTAAAATGTTTTTACTTATTTCTTCTTCCTCCTTTTGAATTTTGATGAAATAAGCAAAAGTTTTGTTTATTATACTTTATTTTTTTATGTAAGTAAATAGTTTTGTTTAATTTTTATATTTTTTGGAGTAAATGTATTTATTAAATCATTATTTTTATTTGGCATATCATTATCAATCTTTCTGTTATTAAATAAATTTAATATAAAGTTTTTATTAACTTGCTTATTTTGTTGTTTAAATTTAGTTCCTCTATTTCTTTTAAAGCTTGCTTAACAATGCCTAATTCCGTTTTAATTTTAACCCAAATGTGTCATTTTCACTAGAAAACGTAATAAAAAATCACCTCCTAAAATCTAACAAATGCTTCATTTTATTATGGTTGTAGTAGGGTAAAGCTGTAGCTTACAACCTTCGGGTTATGAGGGTTACATAACGTATTCTATTAGATTTATTGAATTGTATTGTATGCTAGTGATATTAGTACTTTGCTAGTTTTTTATTTAGTGTACAATTTTGTTAAAATTGGGGTGATTTTGAAAATTTGATCCCCAATTTCTCCCCAATCTTTATTGGAATATTTTAGGAGATTTGTACTAATTTCATTTAATTTTTGTTGGTAAATTTTTGGAAATTCTTATTAATTGTATTTAATTTTAAGTGGTAATTAAATTTATTTTTTTACGATTATGATTATTTTTTTAAATGAATTTTTATTACTATTTTAGATTTTTAATTAAATTTTGAAAGGAATGATTTTTATGGATTTAGATAATAAAGTTAATGATTTGATGAAAGAATGGATTATTTTTAGAGATGAGTGTTTGAGCAGACTTACTGAAGAAGATAAAGGACATTTGATTGAGTTTGATAAGTATTGTGATAACATTTTAAAAAATGTTGCAAGTTGTAATAAAAAGTATGTTCAAAAACAATTGGACAAGCTTGATGAAAATTATCTTGATTATATTGGTTATTGGAATGATAAATATTATAGGGCTGGTTTTGGTGATTGCTTGAATTTAGTTATTATGAGTTTGGGTGGTGGTAAATTTGAAACTAGGTAAATATGGTGTTTGGGCTAAGAAATATTTGGAAGAGTATAAACCTTTTAAGTTTTCTCGCTTGGTTATGGATGGTTCTGTTATGGATTATTTGTTGGAGTTTGAATATCATTTGAAGGGTTATGCTAATTTGATGGAGTTTGAACTTAGAGAAAAGTTTCCTGCTCCTTCTGAGAATGAGAGTTTTGTTGAGCAGGTTAAGTATTTGAATATGATTCAGCAAATGGTTGATGAGTTTGTGATGGAGGAGGTTAAGTTAGTGTAAATGTCGTGGATGTGATTTTAAAATTTGCCTCATAAAGATTTAAGTTTATATTTAATTCTTACAACTGTGCTACAAAATTACAAAAATGTAGCACAGTTGTAAAAAGAGTAATAATATTATCTTTTTTTGTATTTTTTATTATATTAAACTCTAATCAAATTTTCTCTACCTATTCCCTTTAATTTTAAAAAACAACTTCCTATTTTATTCGTTTCTCCCCATTTTGTGAGACCTTTTTTGCTCATAGTAAAGTATACTTTTTCTTTTGCTCTAGTAAAACCAACATAAAAGACACTCAGTTCTTCTAAAAAATTTTTTTCATTCTTACTATTAAATGTATTAACACAGTAGTTATTTTTATTTTCTTGATAACAATCTTTACATATATAATAAGTTGGGAATGTTTCTTTTTCATTATCTGCAATTATTACATTATTATATTCTAATCCTTTACTAGCATGTATTGTTGAAAAAATTATTTTTTCATCTACTTTATCCATGTTTTGTCTTAACGAAAAATTTTCTAAGCTTTCTCTTATAAGCCTAATTTTTTCTTCCGAATTAAATTGAACATAGTCTTCAAATATTCTATCACAAAAAATTTTTAGTAATTTAATTAACGATTCAATTAAACTATTCTTTTCTACATAATATTTTTCAACATTATCCAATAATAGTTTTAATATTTTAGGGGTCACCACTTTTCTCTCTTTAATTAAAGTATTAAACTTGTTTAAACATATTTCATGAAATCTAATATATTCTGGATCTTCATCAGTAAATAAAGCAAAAAAATATGAAATATTTTTATTATCTAGTTTTTCTTTTATTTTTTTTACATTAAAGTCTTTGATTCCATTTCTTGTTAAAATTGCCACCTTATTTTCCTTACTGATTTCTAATACTTTTGTGCATATCCATTCAGCTTCTTTGTCTTGATCATCTGTAATTATTATATTTGGATTAGATATTTCATCTATACATAAATTATTTTTTTCTAATGCGTTCAATCTAACATTTTTATCTAATAATAACATATCAGTATTATCTTTAAATCTGTAATTAGTAGATAATTTAAATTTTCTCATATTAAATTCATTTTGAGCAATATTCATCAAGTTTGGAACTGCTCCAATAAATCCATATATTCTTTGTAACGAATCTCCCATAAAAACTGCTTTTGTTTTTTCCCCAATTATTTCTTTAATTAACATCCATGCTATACAGTTAGTATCTTGAAATTCATCTATAAATACAATAGGGAAAAATTTTTGATAGAATTTTTTTATTTGATTATTTTTAACAAGTAACTCATATGCTAGCATAATAATAGCATTGTATGTAATTTTTTGATTTGCTAACAAATATTTTTTTACATATTCGTTGTACTTTAAATAATTTTCTTTTACATACTCACTATTATTGTTTTTTACATTATTTTCAAAAGTCTTAAAATATTCTACTTCTTCGTAATTCAATCCATATTCTTTCAACTTTGAATCAGTATCTTGAATAGCAGTAACTGCATTAAAATCCACTTTATCCATTGTTATTAAAAATCCATATTTTGCTAAAATTTTTCTACAGAATCCATGGTAATTTGATACTACAATTTTATCTGTTTGTTTGTAAGCTTCATTCTCATTGCATTTTATAATATTAGGCAACTGTTCAGATACGTCCTTTTTTATTTTATATGATGCATTAACACTAAAAGTTAGCGCTAAAATTTTTTTGGTACTTTCTATACCATTAATAGCAAGTATATATGCTATTTTGCTTATCATTGTTTTTGTTTTTCCACATCCAGCTGGTGCTTCAACAATAATTTTTTCAGCATTATCAAATACAATTTCAATTTGATTTAGATCTCCATTATGAATTTTAACTATTTTTTCTTTTATTTCTTCCAAATTATACATTATTATTTGCAAGCTCCTTTGCTTTTTCTAGTGATATTTTATATACTTCTGGTATGTTATTTCTACTTAATTGTTCTCCTAGTAATCTACCTCTTACCATATTTTTTGTTTTCCATAACCATGATATTAGTATTAATTTGATTAATTCTTTATTTTCTGTTGCTATAGCCTGATTAATGGTATAATTCTTGTCAATACTAATTTGAATCCCTAACTTTTCTTTATTATTTTCTAATTTTGTTTTTTGAAAATCTTTATTTTTTTCATTTTTTTCATATAATTCTATAACTTCAATTAATTCATCTATAGCATCATTTAAAATCAACTTATTTACTATATCACATTCAAAGTCTCTATCATTAGTATATATATATTCTGGATTTAAATCATTTTCATCATCTTTGTCCATTACACATATTACCTTTATTCCAAAATTCTTAATAATTTTTTCAATAAGTGGAATTGATGTTTTTCCTCCTGCATCAATTGTGGCTATTTTTAAATAATCTAAGTCAATATTTAATTTCTGTGCAAAATATGGAATTGATCCTATTTCAGAAATTCCCTCATAAATTAAGACAACATTAGAAAAAAAACATTCTTTTATATCTTGAATATGTGCTAATAAATGTTTTTCTTCATCTGTTTCAAATGCTATATCTATTCCAGACTTCGTAAAAATTTGATCATTTTCTTTAAATATTCTTATATATTCTTTATAATTATTGGATAATATATTAGGAGAATGTGTGCATATTATTAATTGGCCTATTATTCCATCTATATCAAAACAAGTTTTTAATAATTCCAAAAAATTGTTATCCTCATTATTTATTATTTTTTTTACATTGTTCATTAAATTTCTTTGCATATATGGGTGTAGATGTATTTCCGGTTCGTCTAAGGCAATTATAACTGGCAAGACTCTTTTTCCATCTTTATTAATAAATGTAATTTCTTTATCATTATCTATTTTCTTCATTATTGTATTTAATATTTCAAAAAATACATATGACATATATCTTATACCACTTCCCATATTATTAATTGATATATTGTCACTATTGCTTAAACCAATAAGTTGTGGTATTAGCCTAATAGCATCATTCTCTAGTTTTGCTGCAATATCAAGATCTTGTATAATGCTAATTTTGTTTAATAGTTTATTGATGCTATTTGCTACTTCATTAACTTTTTGTTCATCAACAACATCTTCTGATTTTATTTTGTAATCTTTTATATATTTTTCAATTATTGCATTCAAAAATTTTCCCGCAGTTTTACTTTTTTTAAAATTCATTTCTTCAGGTGCTTTAACAGAATTATAATAAACAAAAGGTAAATTTTTAATTTTCGAATATGGAATAGTTAAGCCTGTTTCTTTATGAAAAAAATCTATTCTTCCATTTATGTTTTCTTGCAATGCAACAATACTTATTAAGTTATCACTATTCGTATCAAATATATCCTCAAAGTATCCTATTTCTAAATCTGATAATTTAAATTGAATAACAATTTCTATTTTATCATCCAAATTGTAAAAATCGCTTTCATTAAATGATCCTTTATTAAAAATAATATTTAATAAGTCTAATATGCTACTCTTCCCTACTCCATTATCTCCTAATATATAAGAATTAATCTCATTAAACTTTATATCTAGATTATTTAAACCTCTGTAATTTTTTATTTCAATATTTTTAATTATCATATTTTCACCTTTTAATTTAAATTTTCAAAATTTTTTCATCACTTTTTTGACACTTTTCTTCTATCTACTAGTCTATATATCATATTAATTGCAAATAATTTGTCGAAACTTGTCTTTTATTATCAAAAAAGCAAAATATTTCTGTAACTCTCAATCACTTTAATATTTTGCTTTTCTTCTGTAATATTTTATTCTAAATATTCTTTCAATCCCTCTACTACCTTATAAACTTGTGTCATTGGATTTCTTTGTGATGCTTGTCCGTTTTCATTAATTTTCTCCATTAATTTGCAATTATCTATTGCCATATGTATTTTTCCATCACTTGTAACTTTCTCAAAAATTTTTTCATCATTTTTCTTATATTCTCCAAGTCCATTTTTTTGAAATTCTTTATTCAATTCTTTTAAAATATCATCTTTTGATATGTATTTAGTTACTCTTTTTAAATGAGATAATATCCAAAGTTCAAAATTAGGATTAGACCAAGCAACATTATAATCACAAGTTCTAATTGCTTTATCAAATTGATCATTTGAATAATCATCTTTATCAAATACAACCCAAACTTGTCCATATCTTTTATTTGAATAGTTTACAAATTTATCTGTATAATTTACTAAATCTGTTGTATTCCTTCCTGTTCCTTTTACTTCAATGCTAGGAATTAAGACATCAACTTTATTGCCATATTTTTCATTTATCTTTTTCTTTAAACCATTAAAATAGTTAGGTTCTGTTTGTTTTCCTTCGCATACAATTAAGTAATTGGCTGGTGCAAGCCTTTTACTTTTTAATTTGCTTTTTCTTGAATATTCTTTGTCTCTCATATTATATCAAATTCCTCTAATACTGGAATAGCACCGTATCTTCCAGTTAAATAATCTTTATTGTATGTTGCATCATTTCTAACTTTTTTAGCATTTCCATTTTCATCTTCTATAATATAATCTGATAAAGAATACAATTCTGAAACTCCATTTTTATCTTTTTCAACAAACCATATTTCATCTCTTCTAAATGTTTCTTTATTTAAATTTACTGTATCATGTGTTGAATATATTAACTGACCATTACCTATATTTTTTTCACTATTGTGAAATAAATTAATAATATATCTTGTTAATAATGGATGTAATTTTGCATCTAATTCATCAACAAACAATACTCTTCCATT
>CAKPAB010000026.1 GCA_934132805.1 uncultured Clostridia bacterium
GCTCCAGTTTTTTATGTTAGATTTTCTTTTTGAACGCAATGAATAGGACGAAATCTCAAATATATACAATTACCCAAGGGGAATGGGTGCCACACAAACAGTAATTTTATGGACTGTGAACTGTAACTATCCCGTAACAAAAAGACTACTATTTCTAGTAGCCTTTTTTATTTTATACAGCTTCTTGATTTTCTGTTTCTTTATTTTCAGTATTTTCATTTTCTTCAACAACTTCTAAACTTCCAACAGAAACTTCATAAGCAACTCTATTTTCAACAGTTCCATCTTCATGTTTCTTTTCATACATTCTAGATTGAACTCTACCAACTATTTTCACTTTAGTTCCAACTTCAAGATTTTGGCAAAATCTTGCATTTCTTCCCCAAGCAATTGTTGGAATATAATCTGATTTATTATAAGCTCTGTTAACTGCTAACAATACATCTGCTATCTCTCTTCCAAATGGTGTTTGTCTGTAAATTGGTGTTTTACAAATATATCCTATTAAAACTACTTCATTTGTAATTGTATCCTTTTTTACAAACTCATTTTCTTCTTCTTCTTGAGGCTCTTCAACTTCTATAATATCCTTAGCAAAAACTGTTAATATTAGTCTATTTTTTTGACTATCATAACTATTGTATGATCTAAATTGTCCTTTTACCAATAGTTTCTTACCTTGTTCTAACATTTCATCTGTTATTAATCTTTCTGATACTGTTATTGGTATTATATCAGCATTTCCACTTAATCTTTCTATTTCTAGATTAAATACATAAAATCTTTCTCCATATATTTCATGGCTAAATTTTTTTTCTCCTGTAACTTTTCCAACTAATGTTAAATAGTTGTTTTCTAAATAATTTGTATCCAAATTTTTTTCCTCCCTTATTTTTTTATCAATATTGTATTTTTATCTTAGTGCATCTCTTCTTACTACATTTACTATTATACACCATTTTTTTGGTTTTGTCTACATAAAAAGTTAAATTTATTAAAAAAATGTAGTTTTTTCCTGTATTTGAAGAATTATGCTTTATTTAATTATACACATTCTATTATTTTTTATACCTTTTTTATAATTATTTTTGTTCTACTTGTGTACCAGTAGCATCTATTTTGTAATTATTTTTATAAATCAATTCTGAAACTGGAACAATTTCAAGTCCTTTTTGTTTTATATTTTTAATTATCATATCCAAAGAATCTGCTGTATGTTTTGTTCCATTGTGTGTCAAAATAATATCCCCTGCAGATATTTTTCCTTTTAGTCTACCCCACATTTCCTGACCAGTAAGTCCAGTATAGTCCAAAGTATCTAAACTCCACTGAATTGTATAATATCCCTTGTCTGTTGCAGCTTTTATTACAGTATTATTGTATTCTCCATATGGTGCTCTATACAATGAAGTTCTTTTTCCTGTTATTTTTTCTATTTTTTCATTACTTTTTTCTATTTCTTCTATATTTTTTTCATAACTCAGATTGTTTACATGTGGATGCGTGTCGCTATGACTTCCGTATTTCTTGACCTGCTTCATTTATTTTTTTTACCGCTTCTGGATATTTGTCTATCCAATCTCCTACAATAAAAAATGTTATTTTTACATTATTATTTTTTAAGACTTCCAATATTTTATCTATATCATCTGCATTCCACGCACAATTCATTGTTAATGCTACCCTTTTTTCTTCTGTACTTACTTTATATATTGGTAACATTTTCTCCTCATTTGTTGAAGTTTCTATCGCATCCTTTTTTTGTGTTTGTATATTTGCTACAACACAAAACAATAACATTACTGTTACTACAGACACTAAATATGTGCATATTTTTTCTTTACTAAATACTAAAAACATATAATCACCATTTAATATATATTTTAATTTTCATTAAAATATTCTACTATCCCATTAAAAATTCCCCAAGATAACTTATTCTGATATTCATCTTCAAGCAATTGCTTCTCTTCTTCTAAATTAGACAAAAAGCCACATTCTACTATAGAAATTGGAATTTCTACATGTTTCATTATATATACTGTGTCTAACTTCATAACTACTCTTTTATTTTCTTTTTGAATTGCTTCATTTAAATTTGATTGTATACTTTTTGCCAATTTTATACTTTTTTCATTTTTGCTATTATAGAAACATTGCCATCCCCAATACTGCTGCTGTGGTATTTTATTCAGATGAATACTTACAAACAAATCTGCTGTTGAGTTATTGCCTATCTTTACTCTATTTCTAATATCTGACACTTTCTTTTCTCTCAAAGTTGTTTTGTCTAAGTCATATATTGCATTTTCATCTGAACGTGTAAGAATAACAGTACATCCACTTTGTTCTAATAAATTTTGTAATTTTAAGGATATTTTTAGGTTTGTTTCTGCTTCTGTTGTTCCTGAACTGCTTTGCGCTCCTTCATCTGGTACTCCATGACCGTGCATCTACCACTATTACTTTTCCTGAAACTGGTGTTGCTGTTGTACTTTGTATTTCTTCACTTATATTCATTTTGTCTTTTTCGTATGAATATGCAAATATTCCTAATATTAAGGCTATTAAAATTAGACTAATTCTTTTTCTTTTTATAATATACATACTTTTCCCCCTTTGCTTATTAATCTTTATTATCTATAAAATGATTTTATTACTTCTCCAATATAATCCACATTCTTTAATCCGTAAAAATACTATTTTTAACACATAAAGAAAAAATTACAAGCATCTATACTTGTAATCCACAATTTTTATCTATCATATTCATAATAATATAAAATATTATTGTCTATATCTAATATTCCCAAAGATATAGCATAGTACATTTTATCTTCTATTAATTCCTCAATACTATGTTTATCATTTACACCATTACTTCTATTCGTAAATATCCAATAATAATTTTCAATTTTGGGAATTCCATAATATATGTTTTCTCTAGTATGAAATTCTAGTCTTTCTTCTAGTCTCTCATCTAATTTTGTATTTTTCCAGTTTTCGTTCTTTTCAATTTTCTTTATCATATTTTCTTCTTGATTTTTTGATAAATATATCTTTATTATTTCTTCATCATTAAATAAATCACTATCTTGCAATTCAGATACTTCTCTTTTTGTTAATTTTGGTACTCTTAACTCTAAACATTGATTCATTTGCATATCATTTGTGTATAATACTAAAATAATTAACAATAATAATATTATTATTATTATTGAAATAAAAATCATTTTTTTCATAAATCTATCACCTCGAACTCTTTCATTTTAAAGGTAATATCTATATTATATTCCTTCATTACTTGAAATTTTATAGAATACCATGCCAAATTATATAATATACTTGAAAATATACTTTTTGGAACACTACCAGTATCTTTATAATATTTATCAATCTTTTTAAATTCAGAATAATCATATCTATCCTGTAATTTAATATCTAAATTCCATTTTTCTCCTTGTTTTTCACCTATCATATATAAACCAACATTATTTAATGCAAAATACAAATCTCTTTCACTAAATCTCATAGGAAACTTTTTATCTATTTCACTATCAAATATAAACTTATTAGAATTTTTCCCATATTCCTTTACTATATTATTGATATTCTCTTTAAATCTTTGGTCATTAATTATCTCTTCAATAACTTTTCCTTCTGATATTAATAAATCATTTGGTTTTTCTTCTAATGAATGCTGTAAAAAATCTGCAGATATATCAAATTCTGCATATTTTCCGCCAATTTCAATGACTGTCTGCCAAAAAACATATTGCATTGCTTTAAAAGAGTCTTTTTCGTACTGATTTTTATTCTTATTTATATTAAATATAAAACTAAAACTTGAAGTTAATAATTTTATACTTTCTTCATCAGTAAATTTTCCTTCTTTTATTTTATTTATTCCTTTTGTAAATTTAGTTGCTTTCTTATATAAATCATATGCCTGTTTTAAACTCATTTTTTTAGCACTTTTAAGTTCTTCATTATTTTTTATTTGATTTATGTTTTGTATTTCTATATTTATTTGATTTATTATTTTTTTATAATTTCCATAAGGTATTCTATTTAAATACTGTTGTGTTAGATATCTATCAACAAGCCAAATTTTTTGATTTTCATTAATTTTATGTATATTATTTATTTTCATAATATTTTTATATAAAGTCTGCTCTCTTAATTTTACTTTCTTTGGCATACTAATTCCTAAAAATGAATATATATTTCTTACACACCCTTTTCCAAAAGTATCTTTTGAAGCTTTCATATCCCTTTTACATAATAAACATTCATTCATATCTTACCTACCTTATATTTTTTAATTATTTAATTTAAAATATACTAATTCTCATAGCTTATTAAACTAATATTGTTTCTAAATTCTTTAAATACTCTATCACATTTGCAATAGCATTATCTATAGATATATTCAACCAATTTACTTTTGGACTAGATAAATTATTTTTATATATGTCCGAATTAAGTGTTAATTGAAGTCTCACTATAATATCGTTGATATTTTTTTCTTTCATTGTTTCATCATTAAAAATTAATACTTTTATACAATTATAAAGTTTCTCTTTGCTTAATCCTGCATCATTTATCAAATAATAGAAATCAAATAAATCTTTGTATCTCGTTGACCTAGCACCTAATTTTAATAATGATTTTAATTTTTCTGTAAATATCTGCTCTTTTGAATTAATTAAAAGATTTGCATTTTTACCAACAATATCAAAATTAAAACAATATTCCTCTTGTTCAATCTCAAACAGTTTATTAACACCAATATCAAGTTTCATTTCTAATCTAAATTTATTTTCATCTTCTAATCTTAGTAATACTCTTTTTCCATCATAGTCTTGGTGATGCAAAGGTTTGATCTTTCCTATAATTGATATAAAAATACCTCCCTTAGCATTACATCAAATAAATTAACATCTTTTTTAAAGAATGATAAATAATTTTCTATTTTATACATATCTAAATCATCCGAAATTTCTCTATAACTTGCAATCAATTCTTTATAATAATCAAAAGGTATTTTTTTCCTCTTTCTTATTAATTCAATCAACATTCTTTCTTTATCATACATAGGTACTTCTTGATTTTCTACATTCACTATATCTTTTCCTATATTTAATAATTTTTCATTTGAGAACAATTGTATAATTTTCTCATTTTTAATAGCACGAGCATTATTGGGAGTATCAAGATATATTTTACTTGGTATAACATCTGTTAAATTATAATAGTAAAAAGCATTATCCATTGTTATTACTGCATTTTTATATTTTTTTGAATATATTATTAATGGATTTGCATATTTTCTGTCTGCATATATACCTTTTTCAATTTTATATAATTGCCCATTTTTTAATGCTTTTCTAATATTATAATCATCTTTGTATTTTTTTAGTATTTCTTTATATGTATAAACCATATTTACTCACCCAATATTATTTTAAGGTAAATGCAGGAAGATGTCAAGTTTTTTTCTACATTTACCTTAATTTTTTATAATATCATTACCTTTCATAGTCTTCTAATAGCTCATTTTTCCTATCTTTAATAAGCTTCATTTCATCATAAAAAACATCATCATCCCAACTACAAAAAGTAAAATTAGAATCATTACATCTCTTAGCATTTTCCAGCTCTTCAACCGAAAAATATTTAACCTCAGACACTTCATCCTCCTGCAAAACAAAATCATTCACACCATAATCAACAACAAAAACAAAAGTATATGCAAAACGTCTATCTTTATCATTGCTTTTTTTAATACTAGCAGGTGCAATTTGATTTCTAGGGATTTCAACACCTATCTCCTCTTTAACTTCTCTAAAAATTGCCTCTTCAGGAGTTTCTCCACTATCAACTTGTCCACCAGTTTTGCCCCATTTATTAGGATTTCTTTTTTTAGTAGCAGTCCTCTTTTGCAAAAGAACATCTCCATTCCCATTCATTATCCAGCAAGAAACTGTTCTTTTCCATAAACCACCATAATATGCCTTCCAACGCTCTTCTACTTGCCCTGTTAAATTATTATTTTCATCTACTACATCTATTAATTCCATTTATATTTCCTTATTCCCTTCTAAAGTCAAACAAAAATTTTATTTTTTTCTCCTATCAATAGCATAACTGCTACCCATAACTGCCTTAGCCATATGCTTAACTTGTGCACCAACTTCTCCTATTTCTAGAATATTTGCAAATCTTCCTTTATCTGCTTCTACAACACCTATAGAAATTGAAGTAAGTGGAAATTGTTCTATTATTCCCTTTCTATTAGCAACCTCTATATAACCTTTTTCAACATCATCTTCAGTAAAAAATTTAACAACACTTATATCAAAATTAGCAATAATATTTTCACAAATTTTTTCACAATGTAAAGATGGTAAAATTGCTATAAAGTCGTCTCCACCTATGTGTCCTATAAAAGAGTTACTTGGTATTGCAGCATGTACACAACTCATTATAGTATCTGCTGTAAATTTAATTATTTCATCACCTTTTAGAAATCCATATACATCATTATAAGCCTTAAAATTATCTAAGTCTAAATACAGAACAGAAAATTCTTCTTTATTAGAAATTCTTTTCTTTAGTTCTGCATGTATTTGTACATTTCCTGGTAAACCTGTTAGAGGACTTATTCTTCTGTTTATTGTTATTAATCTTCCTAAGTTTTTTATTGTATAATATAAGTATTTTGCATTAACCGGTTTCCTAATATAATATTCCACTGATTCTTTTAATATTTGTACTCTATGTTCTTGCTCTGAGTTTGAAGAAACTACAATAATTGGAGTTATACTATTATCATCATCATTTCTAATTTTTTTGCATAATTCTATTATATCTACTTCTATTGCATCTTCATTTATAATAATTATTGAAGGTATATTTTTTAATGCTACATCTATTTTATCTGATTTTACACTTATAAATTTATATTCCTTGTCATTTTCAAATAATTTATTAAATACCATTATTGAAGATTCGTCATCATCAATTATATAAATTTCTTTTATCATGCTACTATTATCCTTTCTAAGGCTCTATATAATAGGAAAAAATATACATTTTCCTATTATATAAAACTACCTATTTAGTAATTCTTACAACTCCTGACTCTTCTGTAACTCCATCTTCATTTGTTATCTTTACTTCTATTATATTTTCTCCTGATTGCAATTCTTTTACTTTTACAACATATTGTATCTCATTATAATCAAATTTATCTAAATTTAAAACATATTCTTGATTTTCATCTTGGTTTATTCTAAATTCTAATTTTGATAATTTTACTTCATCAGATGCTTTTATTACAAAATAAGTTTGAGTTTCATCTGCTGTTACAGATAATTTTGGTTTTGATACACCATTTATTTTTTGAACTTTTGTATCTGTATTGTTGTCTTCATCTACTGTAACTACAGTTAATGTATGAAGTCCTTTTATTGCATCAATTTCTTGTTCTATATTTGTATCATTAATTTGTATAGTTTTTTCTTCTTCTTCATCCCATCTATATGTCATATATGAAATTGTTTTTTCACTACTGCATGTGATTTTTATTTTATTTCCTGATACTTCAAAATTTATGTTGCTTTCTCTTGTATATTGTTTTTCATATGGTATTTCTTTTCCATCTTCATCTATTATTAATACATGTAATGTATTTGTTCCTGATGGTACTTTTATTTCTTGTTCTAAATATTTTCCATTATTTCCATTTACTGTTGTTTCTTCTTCATCATTCCATCTGTATTCTAGTTTTGCTATATTTTTTCCATATACAACTTTTAATAATATAGTATCATTTGTTTTGTCTTCTATTGATATTGATGGTTGTAAATTTTCTTCTTGTTGTGTTCTTTGTTTTTGAATTATTGCATATGCTCCGCTTCCTATAATTAACACACCAAATATTAGCATTGCTATTGCAAAAAATTTTAGTATGCTTTTTATTACTACTGGGCTACTACTTTTATTTTTTCCTCTTTTATTGTTTGTTGACATCGTTGTTGAAAGTATTTGATTCATTTTCAATCTCTTCCCTTCTAAAAATAATTATCAAAGAAATTATAACATACCAGATTTTAAAAGTAAATATTTGAATAAAAAGTCGTTAGCAAAAAATCTTGCTAACAACTTTTTAATCAATATAAAATTCTATTTTATAATACAAATTTTTTTATTAACACTATTCCTCCAGCTAATGTTACTAAAATTGCAACACCTAATGTTATATATAGCTTTGCAGCACCTGTTGAAACTGATAATAATACTGGTGCATCGTCAATGTCGTCTTCTCCTGGAACTTTATTGTTTGGAGTAGAGTCCCTATCAGGTACATGTTTGTCATTATAGTCTTCAGAAATTTCTGCAGTATTAACCTTTAGACCCATATTGTCTTTACTATTTATCCAAGTTAATGTAACTTCAACATCTGCACTTTCGCCTGGTTGTAATAAAGTATTTTCTAGTTTTCTTGTGCTAATTACATTATTGCCTTCGTCTTTCCAATCTGGGTTGTCTTCTGCAACAAATTTTAGTCCTTCAGGAATATAGTCTTTAATTTCTTTTGCATATCCTGCAATATCTCCTTCGTTTGTTACTCTAATTGAATATTTAAATTTAACTGTTAATGAATTTAATTTCTTTCTATTCAATTCTACTTTAACAACTTGTTCAGGGTCATCTTCTGGTTTATGTCCTGTTTCTGTTACAGTTTCTTTTCCATTTTCTATTACTATAGCATGTGTTACCCATTTTCTTAATGCTAAGTCAAATTCTGTTAATTTTACATATTCTTTGTCTTGGTCATCTTCTCCATCAACCCATTTATCTGGTGTTGAGTCGATGTCATCTACTGGATTTCCATCTTTATCAGTATCGTCTGTTATTTGTGCAGAGTTTACTAATATTTTATCTGATCCATTTGGCTCTGTTACTTTAAATGCTATTTTTACATCTACATAATCTGGGTTTGTGTCTGATATCTCTTTTGTTCCATCAAAAGCTGTTAGTAATGCAGGATTTCCTTTTAATTCAGAGTTTGCTGCCATTCTTGCTTCACCTTGTTCTTTTGATAAATAATCTGTTGTTAATTTTACTGCATTTTTAACGTCTGTTGTTTCATTACCGTCTTTATCATACATTACCCATCTATACTCTTTGTTTAAATCATTTTCTGGTAAATATTCAAGTCCATCTGGTATATCATCAGATACTTTTGATGCATATCCATCTATTTCACCTTCGTTAAATACTCTAATTGTATATGTAACAATGTCACCTGTTACAACATCTAATGGGTCTTTTGAATGTTCATATGTTATTTTATTATTATCTTTGTCATATTTAACTTGTGGTATTCTTGTTGTTACATCTGTATTACTTATATTTGTAATAAATTTTCTTAATGCTAAATCGAATTTTTTAACAACTAATTTTTCAAAGTCATCATCATCTTCTTGACCTGGTATATATTCTCCAGTTTCATCATCTTTGTATGATGGTAAGTCACTATCTGATGGTAATATAACATTATTTTCTTTTGAGTCTCTATCTGTTATATCTTGTTTGTTTTCATCTTTATATTTTGTTATGTCTGCTATATTTGTTATTACTCCTTCAGCATTTCCTGTTACTTTACACATAATTGGAACTTCTTTATATGATAATATTATTTTTTCATCATTGTCTGTTGTTGTTTTTCCTATAAGTTCATTATCTAAATAACTTGTTGTTACTGTTCTACCATCTTCAGATACTTTCCATCCATATTTGTCATTAAATTCTCCTTCAACATATTGTAAATATGATGGTAAGTGGTCTTTTATTTCACTTGCATATCCGTCTATGCTTCCTTCATTGTAAACTCTTAGCATATATACTACTATATCATTTTTTTCCACTTCTACTGGTGTTTTTGGATGATTATATATTGCTGTTGTTATTAGTTTACCATTTTCATCTACTGTATTTAGTTTTGATGTGTCTACAACTGGTGCTCTTGTATATGATCCATCTGAATTCTTCAAATATTCACTATCTTCTATTGTTGTGTCTTTACTTACTGCTATAACGAATTTTCTTAATGCTAAGTCAAATGATTTTAATACAACATTGTCATAATCTTCGTCATCTTCATATTTTTTCCAATCTTCTGGTTTTGAATCTCTGTCATCTACTGGATTTCCATCTTCGTCTGTATCTCCTGTTATTGCAGCTTCATTTCTGATAACATTGTCTACATCATCTTCTGCTACAACTTTCATGTATACAGATATTTCTTTATAGTCAGGATTTTTGTCATTTATTGTATTTACATATCCTTTTGTTTTATCAAATGCTTTTATTAAGTTTGCACCATCTGTTGTTATTTCTGCACCTTTTCCTTTTGCTAAATAATCTGTTGTAATTAATTCAACTTTGTTTGTATCTTTGTTTACTGTTTTAATATCCCAAATTCCTTGGTTATATTTTATTGCTTCTTTTTCATCTTCTGATAAAGTTGTATTTGCTTCTAAGTCTTCTCCTTCATCTTCTGACCACATAAATTCTAGTCCATCTGGTACATCTTCTGAAATTTCTGAAGCATATCCATCAATTTGTCCTTCATTATATACTCTTAAAGTATATTTAACAATATCACCTTTTTTTACTGATACTGGTGTTTTATCTAAATCATAGTCAGCTGTTGTTGCTGTTCCATCTGCTAATTTTGTTACATCTACTCCTAATAACCTTTCAGGTACTTTAGTTCCATTTACTTCTACAATTCTTTTTACTAATTTTAAGTCAAATTGATAATCTTTTACTTTTACATATAAGTTTCCATCTTCATTTAATTCTACTGTGACATCTTCACCTTTTGATGCTGTTATATCATTTCCTTCTGAGTCAACTACTTTGCGAGTAATATTTTTTACTTTGTATGTGTCACCTTCTAATGTTTTTTCAACAGTAATTATAATTTTTCCATTAAACTTACAATATTCATCTGGTGCAACTGTTTCTTCTATTGTATATACATCATTTGTTCCTACATTGCTTTCATTTATTTTTACAGAATTTGCAATTGTTAATCTTCCTGTAACTTCTTTTGTTACTCCATTAACCACAAATGTTGCTTTACTATTTAATTGTTCTCCATTCTCATCTTGCTTTACTAATATTAAATTATATGCACCTTCATTTTGTTTTTTAATTACTAATTTTTCAAAGTCATCATCATCTTGTTGTCCTTTATAATAATTGTTTGAATCTGTTAAATCTGATTTATTATTATTTCCTATATAATTTGACATATTATCTTTATTTACACTTGGTGTTGTAGAAGGCTCTGAATCTCTATCTTTTCCTTCTTGATTTGTTATTGTTAATTTGTCAACTGAATTGTATTCTTCTGAAATCCATGCGACATTAGTCAATACTTTATCATTTTCTGTATTTGGTTGTGCTTCAACTGTACACTCTAATTCTATTGTGTCTGAGTCTAATGTATTTCCATCATATGCTACTAAATCTTGTGTTCCTGTTGTTGTAAATGTAGCTTTGTTTGTTGAAGCATCATATTCTACTGCATAACTATTACCTTTTGTTGATGTTACTGTTCCTGTTGTTTTTAATGTTAAACCTGTTGGTAATTGGTCAACAATTTTTGTTGCTCTTCCAGCTTTTTCACCTTCATTATAAACTGTTAATTTATATGTAACAACATCTCCTGTTTTTACTACAACTGGGTCTTTTCTATGTTTATATGTTGCTGTTCCTTCTGTTTCTATTGATGATGTATCTATATTTGGTGTTCTTGTTGAAGCAACTTCAGTTCCATTTACTTTTGTTATGTATTTTCTTAATGCTAAGTCAAATTCTGTTGTATCTGGTGTTCTTTCTATTAATATTATTGGTTGTGTATTTTGTGATGTTGCATTTGCATATAGTGTAACTTTAGTTCTTGAATTTGCTGTTCCATTTTCATATGTTGCTGCATTAGCATTTGCTGTTGATATTAAATAGTTATATAATGCTACTGCTTGTTCTTGTCTTTCTAGTCCTGGTCCAGTTTGTGACCCTTGAGCATTAAAGTCTAATTCATATGAGCTTAAGCTTGTATATGGTTTGTTTTGTTGTTCCATTTCTTCTGTTCTATAAAATAGCCATGATGTTTTGCCTTCTCCGAATTGGTCAAATACATCTTTAAATAATGTATCATCATGATTTGTAAAATACCATATAGCCGCTTGTTGAACAGCTTCGATATCACTATCTGTTATAAGATATTGGTAACCATCTGTATGTGTATCATCAAGTGCATATATACCAGCTGCATTTAGTAGTGCTGTTCTTTCTGCTTCTGTTGATACATCTTTTAAGTATACTAAGTCTGTTAATGCTAATAAATTATTATAGTAACCATTATTTACAATTTTTTGTAATACTTCATTTCCAGATGATGCTATTTCGTCTTTTTCAGTTTTTAAATCATATGAAATAGTATAAACTGCTTTTCTTTCCATATCACTAAAACCTACACCTGATCTTACACAGTAGTAATTTCCTGAAATATATGAACTACTAGATAGGTTATTATATTTTACAATTTCCCATATTTTTGTTCCAACTATTTCGTCTGTTGATGATCCATTTGCATATGGGTTAAATATTGCATATCCCATGTTTTCTGGTGTTGTTCCTTTTCTGTATTCGTTTATTCCAAAATACATTGATGTTTCTAGTGGTGTTTTTGCTTTTACTACATTTGGAATTGTCATAACAAGTATTGCTACTACAATGCTTATTATTGCTAAAGTTATTTTTTTCTTACTCATAATAATATCTCCTTTTACAAATAACATTTACTTTATTTTATTTCATTAAATACTTGATGTCAATACCTTTTGTTGCTGTTTTGTGGGCCTCTTTTTTTTGCCTTCTAAGTGGCTACGGATAGTCCTTTTTTGTGAAGTGTTGTTTTTTTACACTTACATTACAATTATATTACATTTTTGTTACAAAATCAATATTTATGTAAAATGTTTGTTATTTTTTCTAGGGAACTACTAATAGTTTTAATGATTTAAGCATATATTTATTATTATCGATAAAATTGGAGGTATAGATGAAAAAATCTTTTTACAAAATCTTTATAATTTTTTTAATTTGCATTTTAGGAATTTATTCCCATACTTTTGGTGACGATATAGATTATGACACAATAAACATTAATGCAGAGTTATTAGAAGCCGCAACAACAGCTGAACAGGAAATAAAAACTCCAGACACTAATTCTAGAGCATGTGTTGTAATTGATAGAAAAACTAGCACTATACTATATGGAAAAAATGAACAAGAAAAGCGAAAAATGGCTTCTACTACAAAAATAATGACCTGTTTAATTATAATAGAAAACTGTAATTTAGACGAAACAATAGAAGTCTCACAAAAAGCTGCTGGAACAGGTGGCTCAAGATTAGGCTTAAAAGTTAATGATAAAATAACAATACGTGACTTGTTATACGGTCTTATGATGCGCTCTGGAAACGATGCTGCCGTAGCACTTGCTGAACATTGCCGGTCGGTAATCTTGAAGGTTTTGCTGAAAAAATGAATAACAAAGCTTCAGAACTTGGCCTTACTAACACTCATTTTGAAACTCCCCATGGCCTTGATTCTGATCAACATTATACAACTGCATATGAACTTGCATTATTATCAAACTATGCTTTAAATAATAAGGTTTTTGCAAAAATTGTTGGTACAAAAGATTACACTATTTCTATTAACGGCTATCCTAAGCAATTGTCTAATACTAATGAATTACTTGGAAATTTAGATGGTGTTTATGGAATAAAAACCGGATTTACTAATGGTGCTAATAGATGCCTAGTTACTGCTTGCAAGAGAAATAATATGGATATTATTTGTGTTGTTTTGGGAGCAGATACCAAAAAGTTTAGAACTCAAGATAGTATAAAGCTAATAAATTATGTTTTTGATAATTTTAAAAGTGTTGATGTTAATAATCTAGTAAATAAGAGTTTTGAAAATTGGAAAATTAAAAATTTGAGTAAAATTGTTCTTAATAAATCTGCTTCTAATAATCTTGATTTATATATATCACCTTCTTCTGATAGTCCTATTTCTTCTGAAAATGCTTGCATTCCTGTTAGAAAAGATTTGGTTGATGATATTACTATTACTGTGAATTGCCATTTGTTTTTTGATACTCCTATTTCTTTAAATTCTAAATTGGGTTTTATTGATGTTTGTGTTTCTGATTATTGTAGTTTGGAATATGGTATATATAATGGTTTGGAAGTTAAACATAAGTCTTGGAATGATTATTTTTTTGATTTTTGGAAAAATTATTCTGACATTTTGAATTATCAATTTATATAATAAAAAACGGGTTTTTTCCCGCTTTTTATTTTACAGTAATTAAACATTTTCTTTTATGTATTCAACAACATCTCCTACTGTTACAACTTTTTCTGCATCACTATCTGGAATTTCTATATCAAATTCTTCTTCTATAGCCATTACTAATTCAACTATATCTAAAGAATCAGCTCCTAAATCATCAATAAAAGATGCTTCCATTGTTACAGCTGTATCTGCCACACCTAATTGTTCAACAATTATAGCTTTTACTTTTTCTAAAATTTCTTCTGAACTCATTTCTCGAGTTCACCTCCTCTCAAGTTTTCCTTTTGTGTATATATCTTTTTTTATAATACTTTTATATTATATGTTGAGATATTTGTCAAGTATATTTATAAATTATTTTTATTTTATACTAGCTGTTCAGTTATTAATTATTAAATGCCTCTATCATTTTATCAACTGCCTTATTTTCCACAAATTTTTCTGCTTGAATAATTGTATATTCAAATAGTTTTTCATCACTACTTCCATGAGCTTTTACTACTGGTTTTTTTACTCCTAGAAATAATGCTCCACCATATCTTTTATAATCCATTGTATTTGCAAACCTATTAATTGCTGGAAGTGATGGTACTGCTGCAATTTTTGATAATATATTTTTTAATAAACTTTCTTTTAACGATTTTTTTACAAATTTTCCTAAGCCTTCTGTTGTTTTTAAAAATACATTGCCTGTAAAACCGTCTGTTACAATTGCATCTATTTCACCTGAAAATGCATCTCTACCTTCTACATTCCCTACAAAATTGATATCTAATTCTTCTGATTTTTCTTTTAATAATTTGTAGCTTTCTTTTACTAATTCATTTCCTTTTGTTTCCTCTGTTCCTATATTTAAAAGTCCTATTGCTGGTTTTTCAATTCCGAATGTATTTCGTAAATATATTGATGACATTTGTGCAAATTGTAATAAGTTTATTGGCTTGCAGTTTGTATTTGAACCACAGTCCATTAATAATAGTTGACTTTTGTATGCAGGCAATATTCCTGCTAATGCTGGTCTATCTATCCCTTTTATTCTTCCTACTAATAGTGTTGCTCCTGCAAGTAATGCTCCTGAATTTCCTGCTGATATAAATACATCGCCTTCTTCTTGTTTTAACATATTAAAACCTACTACCATAGATGAATCTTTTTTGCGTTTTATTGCTACTGTTGGCTGGTCTTCCATTTCTATTGTTTCTGTTGCATTATGTATTTTTAATCTGTCTGATATCTCTTCCATTTCTTTTCCATAAAATTCTTTTATTTTGCTTCTAATTACCTCTTCTTTTCCTACTAATATAATTTCAGCTTTTACTTTATTTACTGCATTAATTGCTCCTTTTATATTTGCATCTGGTGCGTTGTCTCCGCCCATTGCGTCTAAAATTATTTTCACTTCTAGTTCCTCCTAATTTTGTTTATTTCATTTTATTTGTGATATATCTATTTTATTATTCTTTTACTAAAATTACAAGTAGTTTATTAAAAAAAGTTGTAATGAATAATATAATATTTTTTACAAATATTGGTAATTTATAAAAAGTCTATCTCTGTCATTTATATATTAATATTGATATATAAGTCAATGTTATGTGTAAAAGCGGTGCCTCATTTATGGTCCCTTCCTTAAATGCGGCACTTCTGAATTGCTCCAAGTCTGAAAAAATTCACACAGTTAACTTGACATTTCCTGACAAGGTCTCATGCTATTCAATTTTAAAACTAATTTATTTGCAATGCTCTACTTCACGGCTTTAGAGTTCAGTCCTACAAATATAAAAGTGACCTGAAGCCGATGTCGTAGTTGCTGAGAGAAGTGCTATAGCCGCCGCGATTGCTCGTGTAACCGAGGGAATTGAGATAACGGCCTCCTCTAAAGACGCAAGGAAGGCTGGAATTGCTATAAGTCTCTGTTGTCCATTCTAAAACATTACTTGCCATATCATAGACATTACATGGGTTATCTCTTGTTCCTGTATAATCACTTGCATTTGTTCCTTTACTTGCTAATGAAGTATTTACACTTGCTTTTATAGAATATTTTTCTTCTCCACAATTTTGCAAAAATAATGTTGCTGTATCCCATGCATAACTATTTACCAAATCACTCGTAAATGGATGTGTTTCATCATACATTCCTCGTGCTTGAGTTGCAGCATCTGGTTGTATTATAGAAGTCCAAACAGTATCTGTTCCTACTTCTGTTATTGTTTCTGATTTACTTTTTCTTGCCTCATATCTTCCGATATAAAATCCTCCTTTTGTTGTTACACTATTTTGAAAATTAACAATATTTTTTGCTATTGTATTTCCATATTTCTTTAATGCTGATTCATTATTTGCATCTTCTTCTACATATGATCCAGAACAATTACTTTTATTTCCATTCGAATCAAATGAATATCTGCCTAATTCAACATCTGTTGTACTTCCATCTGCTTTTGTTATTGTTCCAACTGGTATCCAAACAAATTGGCTTCCATTTGTTGCTGTTCCTGTTGCATCTTCTACTACTATTCCTTTATCTACTGTTATTTCATTATTTGCTGTATTTTCATAATTTGTTCCAGTTTTCACTATTTTAAAACCAGCTGGAATAACTATTTTATTTCCTTTTGCATCTGTTATTTCTTTATTTTCAGTTGTACTTATTACTGTATTAACTGTACTGTCTCCAATTGGTGAAGCACTACCACCTTGGCCTCCGCCTTGGTTTCCTCCATTTGTGCCTGCTCCATATTTATTTAATTCTGTTTCATATTCATCTAATGTTGCTTTTTGATTTGCTTCAGCCTCTGCTGATTTTTTCTTTGCATTTTGTGCTTTTTGGAATATTCCTGTGTTTGTTAATGACATTATTGATATTCCGGCCAATATTAGCAAAATAATGATAGTTATCACCAATGCAACTAGTGTTATACCATTTTGCATTTCTTTTGTCTTTCTCATTTTTTCTTTTCTCCCTTCTTTTTTCTCTTTTTAAGTCTTTTGCAGGCTGTTCCTGTAATTTATTCTAAAAAAAATAATAAAATTACTTCCCTCCTTTTCTTTTGTACCTATATTTTATCAATTCAAATATGACTTTTATCATCTCTTTAATTATATCTTATCGTAACATCCAGTGTCAATATATTTACAAAAAAAAGAGCCGAAGCTCTTTTTTTATATATTATACAATTATTCAATTATGTCAGCAACAACACCTGAACCAACTGTTCTACCACCTTCACGAATAGCGAATCTTAATCCTTTTTCGATAGC
>CAKPAB010000027.1 GCA_934132805.1 uncultured Clostridia bacterium
TACATATATACAGTTTTCCCGTGAGCATTCCTCAGTTTTTTATTTAAGATTTTCTATTTTTTACTCCAATCAAACGGACGAAATCTCAAATATATGCAATTACCCAATGGGAAGTGGGTGCCACACAAACAGTAATTTTATTGGCTGTGAATAGTAACAGTAAAAAATATAAGATATAAAAAAATCTGAAAAAACCTTTGACATTTTTTCAGATTTATTCTTATTGATAAAGTTTGTAATCGATATCAGGAAAAACACAATCTTTTTTAGAAATATCTTTTAAGAAAACTTCATCAATTTCATCATTTTTAATTTGATAGTACAATTTAGTAAAACGACCAATATGGTCTTTAATACGTTTTTTTGCATAATCAACCATAGTACCATTAGTAATGATAAACAGCCAATCACTACTTTGAGCAAGTAATAATTCTCTAGCGCATTGATTTAAAGCTTTTTTCTTTAAGCCTTTTGCATTTGGATATAAATTAGCCAATTCGCACATTCTATCACCAGCAACATGTAAATGCTTATGAGCATAATCATTTGTAGGGTTAAGCCATACTTCACTATAACCATTAGCACCCCAACTAGAACGGCAAGGTGAAGCTACTTGAATTTCTGGATATTTATCAATATACTCAGATGGTGTAATTAATTTGAAGTTGCAGTCATCATAATAAATTTTCTTAAACAAAATATATAGCCAATAAGGACCTTCATACCACCAGTGCCCATAAAGTTCAGCATCATAAGGACATAAAATTATAGGAGGTTTGTCCATATATGGAGCTAAATCTGCAATTTGTTTTGTTCTACAATCTAAAAAGTGCCCAGCTTGTTTTTCGGCTGAATCATGTGCCCATTGAACATCATAATAATCTTTGAATTCAGTTTTTCCAGTAATTCTATAATATTTTATACCAGTATGAACTCTAACACCATTGTGAGCAATATATGGCTTGATATAGTCGTAGTCGGCTTCATAACCAATATCACGATAGAACTCTCTATAGTTAAAATCGCCAGGATAACCATTTATAGAACTCCATACTTGTCTTGATGATTCTATGTCACGACCAAAGGCAACAACACCTTCTGGTGAAACAATTGGGGCAAAAGTTCCATAAACAGGGGTTGGGTCTGCATATAAAATTCCATGTGATTCTGTAATAACATATTCAATTCCAAATTCCCTTAAATATTTATCAGCTTCTGGAACATATCCACATTCGGGAAGCCAGATACCACGAGGCTGTTTGCCAAAATATCTTTTATAAGTTTGAACACCAACAGCAATTTGAGCTTTAATGGTTTTTTCATTTACATATAAGATAGGAAAGTAACCATGTGTTGCACCACATGTTATTATTTCCAAAACACCGATGTCTTGAAAGTGTTTAAATTGACTGATTAAATCACAATTAAAAATATCTTTAAAAAGGTGTAAATCATTAGAATATCTATCTAAGTAATAATGTGATAATTTATTCAATCTTTCATTACCGGCTGTTCTAATGACCTCTTTTTTAGAAAGTTCAATTAATTTTTTTAAATATTTTATATATTTCCTTTGTAATAATTTATTGTCTAACATAGAAAGAAGTGGAGGCGTCATAGACATTGTGATTCTAAAATCTACCCCTTCGTCAACTAATTTTTGAAAATTTGTAAGTAGTGGTATATATGTTTCTGAAATTGCTTCATATAGCCAAGATTCTTCTAGATAATCATCACTTTCAGGGTGATGGATAAATGGAAGATGTGCGTGTAATACAAAACTTACATATCCTTTTTTCTCTTGCATTATAATTCTCCCTTCGATTTTGCTCTTAAAATTTAGAAGATGGATTTGTTAAATCTTCTAAATTTTCTTCGTTTTTGTAAAGTTCTTGATATAAGTCGTATATTTCGTAAATTTTTCCCATATTTCTCATAAAAGATAGGGAAGTTAATGGTTTTGCAGTTTCAACATTAGTTTTAATATTCCTAAAATAGACCATTTTTTGAGATTTGTCAAATAAAATATGGTCATTAGGAGATTCTATTTCATTTGAAGAAGTTATATATATATAATCTGTTTGTATTTTTTCATTTATTTGAAAAGGACGTCTACCAAGTTCAATTCTATAATCTGATTTGCTGTCATTTACGTGTAAATACCAACTATTTGCAAAATCGTTTATTTCAACTTCAAAACTATAGTTTAATGTATCATTATGGATGATTAAGACAGGCTTTGTTGTTTCAAAAAAGTTTTCTCCATAATCTTTTTTGAATTTTTCAATATCATCATCTGAAATTTCCCAATAAACAAATAGTGTTTTTGGAGTTTGAGCTAAAACCTTTACTACTGTTTTATTATATTTTTGAGGAAGGTCATAATATTCTATTGGTAAAACTTTTTGCTCAGTTGTTTTTCTTTTAGTTGTTGTAGTGGTTGACTTTTTTGTAGTCTTTTTTGTACTAGATGTTTTTCTAGTTGTAGTTTGTTTAGATGTTGCAGTTTTTCTTGTTGTAGCTTTTTTTGCTGTAGTTGTTTTTTTAGATATATCTTTTTTGGTTGTAGATGTAGTTTTTTTAGTTGTTGCTGTTTTTGAAGATTTTTTAGTGCTTGTTGGTTTTTTATTTTCAATTTCTTCTTTTGATATTCTTGGCATTTTTTTCCTCCTATGTAATCTCTTTTTTTCTTCTATATATACTATAATAAAATTAAAATAAATTCAAGTAAAATTCAAAAAAAAATAAAATTTAACAAAAAATGCTTGCAATTATTGAAAAAGGCTGATATAATGGTATGCGTAATAAACACATAAAGCAAGTTTAAAGGGAAGTGCCAAGCAATTGGTCCTATTTGAATGATGAACTTTATGGAAGTAAAAAACAAAAGGGAGGAATTTAAAATGGCAGTAGTTGCAATGAAACAATTACTTGAAGCAGGTGTTCACTTTGGACATCAAACAAGAAGATGGGATCCTAAAATGGCTGAATATATATTCCAAGCTAGAAATGGTATCCATATAATCGATTTACAAAAAACATCTAAAAAAATCGATGAAGCATATGCTTTCTTAAAAGAACAAGCAGAAGAAGGAAAAACAGTTCTATTTGTAGGAACTAAAAAACAAGCACAAGAATGTGTTAAAGAAGCTGCAGAAAAATCTGGAATGTACTATGTTGACCAAAGATGGTTAGGAGGAATGTTAACAAACTTCGATACTATTAGAACAAGAGTACAAAGATTAAAAGACTTAGAAAAAATGCAAGAAGATGGTACATTTGAAGTATTACCTAAAAAAGAAGTAATTTTATTAAAGAAAGAAATGGAAAAACTAGAAAGAAACTTAGGTGGAATTAAAGATATGGAAAAAATTCCTGGAGTTATATTCTTAGTAGATCCTAAAAAAGAACATATAGCTATATTAGAAGCTAAAAAATTAGGAATTCCAGTAATAGGTTTAGTAGATACAAACTGCAATCCAGAAGAAGTTGACTATGCTATACCAGGAAATGATGATGCTATAAGAGCTGTTAAACTAATAACAGATGTAATGGCTAATGCAATCATTGAAGGTAAACAAGGAGAAAGCTTTGAAGAAGTTGCAGAAGAAGCAGTAGCTTCAGAAGAATCAGCTTCAATGGAAGAAGTAGTAGCTGAAAGCGAAGAATAATGTTTATTGTATTATTATATAAATCAATTTAAATTAATATTTAGAAAATATTAATAGAAAGAGCGAGCTACGCTCGTTCGAAAAATCGGACGAGAATAAGCTTGCTTTTTCATATTTAGAAAATATAGTTAAATATTTTGATAAATACATTATCAAAAATAAATATAAGGAGGAAAAAAGATGGTTACAGCAAGTTTAGTAAAAGAATTAAGAGAAAAAACAGGTGCAGGAATGATGGACTGCAAAAAAGTTTTAACAGAAACTGATGGAGATATGGAAAAAGCAATGGAACTTTTAAGAGAAAGAGGAATTGCAAAAGCAGCTAAAAAATCAGGAAGAGTTGCAGCAGAAGGATTAGTTGAAGCATACATCTCAGAAGATGGAAAAATTGGAGCAGTTGTAGAAGTAAACTCAGAAACAGACTTTGTTGCTAAAAATGAAGAATTTAAAACATTTGTTATGAATGTAGCAAAACAAATAGTTGATACAAACCCTGCAAATGTTGAAGCATTATTAGCATCACCTGCTGAATTTGAAGAAGGAAAAACAGTTCAAGAATCATTAGTTGAAAAAATAGCAACAATAGGTGAAAACTTATCAATTAGAAGATTTGCAAGATTTGAATCAGAAGGATTAGTTGCAAAATATATTCATGGTGATGGAAAAATTGCTGTTTTAGTAAATATGGCTAAAGGTACAGAAGATGTTGCAAAAGATATTTGTATGCAAATTGCAGCAGCTAGACCTGAATTTGTAAAAAGAGAAGAAGTACCTGCTGAAAGAGTAGAAAAAGAAATGGAAATTTTGAAAATTCAAACTATGAATGAAGGTAAACCAGAAGCAATAGCAGAAAAAATAGTTCAAGGTAGAATTGGAAAATTCTATGAAGAAATATGTTTAGTAGATCAAGCATTTGTAAAAGAACCAAGCAAAAAAGTTTCACAAGTATTAAGTGAAAAAGATGCAGAAGTTGTTGCATTTGCTAGATTTGAAAAAGGTGAAGGTATAGAGAAAAAAGAAGAAAACTTCGCTGAAGAGGTTATGAGCCAATTAAAATAATTAATAAATAGAAAACCTTTTGGGATAATTATTGAGGAATTATCTTTAAAAGGTTTTTTTGTTACAATTAATAGTCTGTACTATAAGCTAAATTGTAGACTATTAATTGTATTTTTTTTTCATATTTAAAAATGAGTATACATAATTTATATTTGACAATTTCAGGAAAATATAGTATAATATCCAAGATGTTGCCAAGAGGGCACAAGAATGAGATTTTATAAAACCAAAAAGTTTAAAGAAGAGAAAAAGAGAACGGATAAAAAATGAAACAAAAGAAAAAATAAAAAACGTGAACAAAAAGTAATTTTAATATATGCTGAATAAAAATTACAATATCAAAAATATAGGAAAATTATTAAAATCTTATATTTAATATATTTTGTTCTTAAAAATGAAATAAATAATAGCTTTAAACAAAATAATGGATTTATTAAAATTGAATATAGAAAGAAAATAATGGGAAATCTTATATAAAAATATAAGAAGACTAAAAAAAATAAGGAAAGAGAGGAAAATTATGGCAGAAGAAAAAGAAGAGAAGAAAATAGAAAGAAAGCCAAGAGTACCTAGAAGAAATACAAATAAAAGGGTACAAAATAAAAAAGAAACATCAGAAAATAAAGAACAAATAACAAAAACAGAAAAAACAAATACAAAAAGAGAAGGAAAAGCAGTTAGAGATACAAAAAATGCTAGAGAAACAAAGACGACAAGAACAACAAGAGCACCAAGAAGAACAACAAGAAAAACAGCAAATAACGAAAAAACAGTAGAATCAAAAGAACTTATTATAAGAGGCGAAAATGCAATAGCAGAAAGAAAAACAAAAAGAAATGAAATGATATTTAAAAAGCCAAAATTAAAAATCATTCCATTAGGAGGACTACACGAAGTAGGAAAAAATATTACAGTATTTGAATATGATGATGAAATAATAGTAGTTGATTGTGGCTTATCATTCCCAGAAGACGACATGTTAGGAGTAGACTTAGTTATACCAGATATCACATATCTACAAAGAAATGTTGAGAAAATAAAAGGATTAATAATAACACATGGACATGAAGACCATATAGGAAGTGTACCATATTTATTAAAACAAATAAATATTCCAGTATATGCACCAAAATTAGCAATGGGACTAATAAAAAACAAATTAGAAGAACATAGAATATTAAGAAGTTCAACATTAATAGAAGTAACACAAGGACAAAAAATCAAATTTGGAAAATATTTTGAAGTTGAAATTATAAGAAGTACACATAGTGTACCAGATTCAGTAATGCTAGCAATAAAAACACCAGTAGGGACAATATTACATACAGGTGATTTTAAAGTAGATTATACGCCAATAGATGGAAAAATAATGGACCTTGGAAGAATTGCAGAACTTGGAAATGAAGGAATTTTAGCATTAATGTCAGATAGTACAAATGCTGAAAGAAAAGGATTTACAATGTCTGAAAGTTCAATAGGGCCAGTATTTGATGAACTATTTGATGGATGTACAAAAAGAATTGTTGTTGCAACATTTGCATCAAATGTACACAGAGTTCAACAAATAGTAAGTTCAGCAGTAAAATACCATAGGAAAATTGCAATATGTGGTAGAAGCATGATAAACATGATTACAACTGCAAAGGAATTAGGGTATATTGATTGCCCAGACGATATATTCATTGATATAGACACAATGTCAACATATAATGATGAACAATTAGTAATTATAACAACAGGAAGTCAAGGAGAAACAATGTCTGCATTAACAAGAATGGCAGCTGGTGACCATAGAAAAGTTAAAATTACACCAAATGACTTAGTTATAATTTCTGCAAATCCAATACCAGGAAACGAAAAATCAGTTTCAAAGGTAATTGATGATTTAATGCAGATAGGTGCAGAAGTTGTATATAGTGCATTAGCAGATGTTCACGTTTCAGGACATGCTTGTCAAGAAGAACAAAAATTAATATTTGCACTTACAAAACCAAAATTCTTTATACCAGTTCATGGTGAATATAGACAATTAAGAGCACATGCAGAAACTGCCCAGATGATGGGAATTCCAGCTAAAAATATTGTTATGATGGAAAATGGTAGAGTTGTTGAATTGGATGAGAATGAAATTAAGTTTAATGGAATGGTACCAAATGGTAGAGTTTTAGTTGATGGACTAGGTGTTGGTGATGTTGGAAATATTGTTTTAAGGGATAGACAACACTTATCACAAGATGGTTTAATTGTTATTGTTTTAACTATGGATTCTTCAACTGGTGAAGTTGTTGCAGGACCTGATGTTATTTCTAGAGGTTTTGTATATGTTAGAGAGTCAGAAAACTTAATGGATGATGTTAAAAATGTGGTTAGACATGAAATTAGAAAATGTGAGGAAAAGGGCATTAGAGATTGGGCTACTATTAAATCAACTGTTAGAGAAAATTTAAGAGATTATATTTTTTCTAAAACAAAAAGAAACCCAATGATAATACCAATTATAATGGAAGTGTAATTAAATGCTGAAATACTAATATTTTGTATTTGTATTTCAGCATTGTTATTAAGTGTGAATAATTAGGTATAGTAGAGAAGAGTTTGTAGCAATTGTAATAATAACGAAAAAATGTTCGAAGATATATTGACAATTTTGTTATTTTATAATAAAATATTACAATAAGATTAAATTTTGGTTACAGTTTTATTAAATAACTTGACAAAGGGATATAATTGTAATAAGTATATAAATAGTAAGGAGTGATATTTATGTTTAAAGCATCAGATATTGCAAAATGGTTTTTACTTAAAAATAATGCTGAAGTAAGAGAACATGAAGCAACAAACGATGACTATGAAGTATACGAAGGAATAACACATTTAAAATTACAAAAACTATTATATTATGCTCAAGGAATCAGTTTAGGAATGTATGGAAGACCGCTATTTAATGAAAGCATTGAAGCATGGCAACATGGACCTGTTGTAAAACAAGTTTACGGCGAATATTCAAAATTTGGAAGAGATAATATTCAAATAGAAATGGATAAAAATACAGAAGAAATTGTAGATGAAATTGAAAATAACAAAGAAGTATCAGAAGTTTTAAATTTAACATATGATAATTTTGCTATATATACTGCATGGCAATTAAGACAAATGACACATCAAGATAATACGCCTTGGGATATAACACAAAAAACAAAAGGGCTAGGCACTGAAATTGATAATAATCTAATTGAAAAATATTTTAAGGAAGAGATAATAGAATAGTGGGAATAAAGGCAAAAAGCAAAATAATAAAGCCATGTACCAATTGTTTTGCACCTCAATATTTGAAATTTAATTTTTCATATATAGTGTATGAAGATAATTTTTCAGAAAAATATCAAGTGCAATTTTTACAAAGAATAAGAGAATTATCAAATGATACTTATAATATAATACGAAATAGAGATAAAAAAATTGGTTTAGAATTTATTGAAATAAAAGAATTAGGAATAAAAAAAGAAATTCCAGCAAAATTTAAAGAGAGATTTGAAAATAAAGAATATAATAATAAATTAGCTATTATGCGAATATATCCTAATAATAATCCAATAATGGCAAGAGTAATAGGAGTAATAATAAAAAATATATTTTATATATTTTTTATAGACATTGGAGGTAAGTTATATTCACATGGCTAATATATGAGAGGAATGAATTTAAATGGATTATAAAGATTTAGCAAACTTAATATTTCCAGATGCAAAGGAAATATCATATTATGAAGAAAGATATCCAGAAAGAGATTTACCAGAAGGAGCAATAGTAACAAGATTTGCTCCAAGCCCAACAGGCTTTGTACATATCGGAGGGTTATATCAATCATTAATAGCAAGAAAACTAGCTTCACAAACAAATGGAGTATTTTTCTTAAGAGTTGAAGATACAGACCAAAAAAGAGAAGTCGAAAATGCAGTATCAGGAATAGTAAGTTCTTTAAAAGACTTTGCAATTGAGCCAGATGAAGGTATGATTTCTGAAGATGAAGGAAAAGGAAATTATGGACCATATAAACAAAGTCAAAGAAAAGAAATTTACCAAGCATATGCAAAATACCTAATTGGACAAGGAAAAGCATATCCATGTTTCTGTACACCTGAAGAAGGAGAAGAAATAAGAACAAAACAAGAGGCTGCAAAAATTAGACCAGGATATTACGGTGTATGGGCAAAATGCAGAACTGTAACAGTTGAAGATGCTATAAAAAGAATTCAAAATGGTGAAAGCTATATAATCAGATTTAAATCACCAGGAAGAGAAGACAGAAAAATACAACATCATGATGTAATAAAAGGAAAGGTTGATTTTCCAGAAAATGATCAAGATATAGTTATAATAAAAGCAGATGGTTTACCAACATATCATTTTGCACATGCAGTTGATGACCACTTAATGCATACAACACATGTAATAAGAGGAGATGAATGGTTATCTTCAGTTCCATTACATTTGCAATTATTCCATGAATTAGGATTTAAAGCACCTAAATATGCACATATTGCACCAATTATGAAAAATGATAATGGAAACAAGAGAAAATTAAGTAAAAGAAAAGACGCAGAAGCTGCTGTAAGTTATTATGCAGAAGAAGGTATACCAGCAGAAGCTGTTAAAGAATACTTAATGAATATTGCAAACTCTACATTTGAAAATTGGAGAAGAGCAAATCAAGATAAATCAATGGATGAGTTCCAATTACAATTAAATAAAATGAGTGTTAGTGGAGCATTATTTGACATGGTTAAATTATTAGATGTATCAAAAATAGTAATATCAAAAATGTCTGCAGAAGAAGTATATGAAAATGCTTTAAATTGGGCATCAAAATATGACCAAGAACTAGCAGAAATTTTAAAAGATAAAGAATATGCTTTAAAAGTTTTTGGAATAGAAAGAGGAAACAAAAAGCCAAGAAAAGATATATCAAAATGGTCAAATGTTAAAGAAAATGTTGAATATATGTATAATGAATTATTTGACAAAAATAATGAAGAATACCCATTCCAAGTAATAAATGATAAGGAAACAATTGAAAAAATATTAAAATTATATGTTGAAAAATATTATGATGAAAATGATGATAAGCAAACTTGGTTTGATAAAATAAAAGAGTTATCAGGTGAAATGGGATATGCTAAAGAAGTCAAAGAATTTAAAGCAAATCCAGGAATGTATGCAGCACATGTTGGTGATGTTAGTACTGTTTTAAGAGTTGCTTTAACAAAGAGAACTAATACACCAGATTTATATGAAATTATGCAAGTTTTAGGCAAAAAAGAAATAGAAAGACGTTTTTCGAAATAATCTAAAATATGTAGAATAAATTTATATAATATATAAAAGATGTCGTTTTTTGACATCTTTTTATAGTTTTTGGCATAATATATAATATAACACGCTAAATAAAAGTGTTATGCAGGAGGTGACTTGTATGGAGCCACAAGAAGTATTTTGCTATGATAAAAAGGAAGAAAAATGCAACAATATTAAATGCTTTGGAATTATAACTGTAATATTAGCAATAGCTTTTGCATTTGTTACTGGTTTACTAGTTGGTGCAGCAGCAATAGCATCAGAAATAGTAGCTTCATTTGGAGCAATAATTGTATTGGCTGTAATACTTGCATTACTTCTAATTTTATCTATAATAATATTAATATGCAATAGAAAAAAAGATAAAAAAAGAAAACATTGTTGCTAAAATTAAACCGGGATTAAGGAGTTTTTACTCCAGATCCCGGTTTGTTTAAATGTATTTTTCAATTTCATTCCAAACATCATCCATATAAATTTTTCTTTCAGAAGAAAATGGAAAAGTAGGAATATCTCCAATTGGATTTAAAGTTTTTTGCAATTTATTAGCTACATCAGTAACTTTAGTAACAGCAATTTTATCAGCCTTATTTGCTAAAATTATGCAAGGCAAACCAGAACGAATAACATAATCGTACATTAATTTATCATTTGCAGTAGGAGCATGGCGAATATCTACTAAAAAGATAATTAAAGATATTTGTTCTCTATTAAATAAATATTGTTCAATAAATTTTCCTACTTGTTCTTGCTCCTTTTTAGACATTTTACTGTAACCATATCCAGGCAAATCAACAAAATAAAATTTTTCATCTATATTATAAAAATTAATTTGTCTTGTTTTGCCAGGCTCGCTACTTGTTCTAGCAAGTTTTTTTCTGTTTATCATAGTGTTTATAAAACTTGATTTTCCAACATTAGATTTACCAACTAAAACGATTTCTGGTAAATTATTTTTTGGATATTGAGCAGGTTTTACTGCTGATACTTCAAATTTTGGATTATTAACTAGCATACTTTTACTCCCATAAATATTAAATTTTTTCTGTCCCACTTGTTTTATTTTATTTTTTTGGAAGAATTTTTTCAGTTCCACCCATATAAGGTCTTAAAACTTCTGGAACAGTAACACTTCCATCTTCATTGTAGTTATTTTCTAATACAGCAATTAGTCCTCTTGGAGTAGCAACAACTGTATTATTTAATGTGTGTAAGAAGTAGTTTCCTTTTTCACTCTTAACACGAATTCCTAAACGTCTAGCTTGAGCATCTCCTAAATTAGAACAGCTACAAACTTCAAAGTATTTCTTTTGTCTAGGACTCCAAGCTTCAATATCACAAGATTTAACTTTTAAGTCTGCTAAATCTCCAGAACAACAGTCAAGTTGTCTTACAGGAACATTGAAACTTCTAAATAAATCAACACTTAATTTCCACATTTTATTGTACCAGTTCATAGAGTCTTCTGGCTCACATAAAACAATCATTTCTTGTTTTTCAAATTGGTGAACACGGTATAAACCTCTTTCTTCTAGACCATGTGAACCAATTTCTTTTCTGAAACATGGAGAATATGATGTCATGCTTATTGGAAGTTCAGTTTTTTTAATTAGTTGGTCTTTAAATCTACCAATCATTGAATGTTCAGAAGTACCGATTAGGTATAAATCTTCGCCTTCAATTTTGTACATCATATCATACATTTCTTCAAAACTCATAACACCAGTAACGACATCACTACGAATCATAAATGGTGGAATGGCATATGTAAAACCATTGTTAATCATATAATCTCTGGCATATGCAAGCATTGCTTCATGAAGTCTTGCAACATCACCAATTAGGTAGTAGAATCCAACACCACTTGTACGTCCAGCAGACTCCTTGTCCATTCCGTTAAATCTTGCAATAATATCTGCATGATATGGAATTTCATAATCTGGAACAACTGGCTCTCCAAATCTTTGAACTTCTACATTTTCGCTATCATCTTTACCGATTGGAACAGATGGATCCATAATATTTGGTATTTTCATCATTCTTGATTTTATTTCTTCAGCATATTTTGCTTCTAGTTTTTCGTTTTCTTCAAGTTGTGCATTTATTTCTTGAACTTTTTCTTTTATGCTTTCTGCTTCTTCTTTTTTTCCTTGTTTCATAAGTCCACCAATTTCAGCACTTAAAGATTTTCTTTCTGCTCTTAAATTGTCTCCATTTAGTTTGGCTTCTCTGTTTTTAACGTCTAATTCAATAACTTCATCAACTAGTATTAGCTTTTCATCTTGAAATTTGTTTTTGATGTTTTGCTTTACAACATCAGGGTTTTCTCTTAAAAATTTGATATCTATCATTTTTTGCCTCCTATAAATTTAATATTATTTGTTTTATATAAATTTTTGATGTTTTTTCTTACTATGGCATTATATAATATTTTTGTATAAATATCAATAAAATGGGGGAAAATTATAACAAAATGGTTACTTTAAAATGATTTTAAAGGAGAGAATAATAAATGTTTATAGAAATAATAAAATTTATCATATATTCAGGACTTATAGTATTAATTTCAAAGTATATACTAGTAACAACACTAAGGAAATTGGCAGAAGCATTAAATTTAAAAGCCAAAACAGTAGGAGATATAGCAGGATATGCAACATCAGTTCCAGAATTATTAACAATAACAACATCAAGTTTAAGAGGGCTAACAGGAGCAAGTGTTTATAATATCTTAAGTTCAAATGTAATAAATTTGATTCAATATTTAGGTGCAATTTTATTGAATAAAAATACTTCAAAATTGCGTAATAGAGCAATAATAACAGATTTAGTATTAGTGTTTTTTACAATAGCAATACCAGTTGTTTTCTTAAAGCTTGATATAGAATTGGAATTAGGAGTAGTGCCATTATTTATTATTTTGTATATTTTATTTAGAGTTTTAAATAATCATGTTCATAAATTGTTTTTAAAAAATGAAGATGCGGAATTAGAAGAGGAAATTGAGGAAGAGAGAGAAGAGCAAAAGAAAAATCATAAAAGAGTATTGGTATATGTTTTGATTTTAATTGTAACTGGTATTTTGCTGTTTGTTATTGGTGAATTATTAGGGGATACTCTTGAAAATTTGTGTAATTTGTTTGGCGTTTCTGAGGTTATTGTTGGAATTTTATTAGGTTTTGTTACAAGTTTGCCTGAGTTGATTACATTTTTTGAGTCTCAAAGACATTATAAGAAGGCAGATGATGATATGCTTGGGGTTGTTGAGGCTACTAATAATTTGCTTACTTCTAATATTTTGAATTTATTTGCAATTCAAACAGTTGGTATTTTGATTTCAGCTATTGTGTTGAGGTAGGTTAAAATGAATATAAAAATAGTTATAGACCACAAATCTATAGCTATTTTTTGTTTTAAATTATGCTATAATTCTAGTTCGGATTACAATTCACAAAAAATTCACAATTTTTTTAGCAAAATGTATTGACAAGTGCTAAAAAAGGATATAATATATAACAAGATTAGCAAACAAACAAAAAGAGTGCTAAAAGAGGTGAGAAAATGCTAGACGATAGAAAAAAGAAAGTATTACAAGCCATAGTAGAAGAATATATAAACACAGCAGAGCCAGTAAGTTCAAATGCACTAACAAACAATGAAGAACTACAATATAGTAGTGCAACAATAAGAAACGAAATGGCAGACCTTGAAAAAGCAGGATATCTAGAAAAAACACATACATCAAGTGGAAGAATACCATCAGAAAAAGGATATCGATACTATGTAGATGAACTATTAAAAGACGATAATATAAGTGTGGAAGAAATTAAGTATATAAGTGATAAACTAGAAACAAAAGTAAATGAAATAGAAGACTTAACAAAAATTGCCACAACAACGATTTCAGAAATAACACATTATACAACATTAGCAATAGGCCCAAGCACACAAGACTTGCTAATTGAAGAAATAAAATTTGTTTTGTTAGGACCAAGAATGTTAATGGCAATAATATTAACAAACACAGGAATGGTAAAAGAAACAATAATAAAATTTGATGAAGATATAACAGACAAACAAGTAGAAACAATAAATTATATGTTTAATCAAAAATTAAAAGGCCAACCACTTCAAATTATAGATGTGCCATTAGAAGAATATCTAATAAATGAAATGAAATATAGTGTAAAAGTTATAAAACCAATAATAGAACAAATCAAAAAAGTTATTTCAGAAGATAGACAAGTATATCTAGAAGGAGCAAATAAATCATTCGATTTACCAGAATTTAATAGTTTAGCAGTTGCTAAAAATTTTGTAAATATAATAGATGAAAAAGATTTAATGACAGACATATTAAACTCAGGATTTGCAAAAGATATAAATGTTTATATAGGCGACGAAAACGAAAAAGAAGAGCTCAAAGATTTTAGTGTTATAACTTTTAAGCATAAAGTTGGTGACAAAGATATGGGAACAATAGGAATTATAGGACCTAAAAGGATGGATTATTCAAAAGTTATTTCTGTTATGAAATATATTAATAAAAAACTAAAAGACAAAGGAATATAAAATATTTTGAATAAAAATTTCTTTAAGATAAAAAATAAAAGAAAGAGGCGATAAGATGTCAGAAAAAAAAGAAAATGTTGAACAAGAAGTAACAGAAGAAATCAAAAAAATTAATGAAGAAAAAAGTGAATTACAAAAAAAACAACAAGAATTAGACGATTTAACAGACAGATATAAAAGAATTTTAGCCGAATTTGAAAATCATAAAAAAAGAAGTCAAAAAGAAAGAGAAGGCATGTATAATTCAATTTTAGGTGATGTTGTGGAGGTTATGCTTCCAATATTAGATAATTTGGAAAATGCAGCAAAAGTCGAAACTCAAGATGAAAATTATAAGAAAGGTGTCGAACTTGTTTTGAAACAATTTCAAGATGTACTTAAATCAAAAGGTGTAGAAGAAATAAAAGCTCTTGGAGAAACTTTTGACCCAGAAGTTCATGAAGCTGTTAGCAGTGTTCAAGATGATTCTAAGGGAGAAAAAGAAATTGTTCAAGAATACAGAAAAGGTTACAAGATAGGACATAGAGTTATTAGACATTCTATGGTTGTTGTAGCAAACTAAATCGATTAAAAGCAATAATCTTCACATTTTTGTAATTTATTATAAACTTCGACGTACACACGTACGACTTCAGCTTATAATAAATCACGAAAATGCAAATCTTATCACTTTTAATCAATTTATAAAATCGTTATTAATTTTAAAAAGTTGTCAAAAGGGACGGGGAATTTTGACAACTAAAATATAAAAATAAAGTTGTCAAAAACCCCCGTCCCTTTTGACAAGAAGTTAGGGAGGAATTTAAAATGGGAAAAATTATAGGAATTGACTTAGGAACAACAAACTCATGTGTAGCAGTTATGGAAGGAGGAGAGCCAGTAGTAATACCAAATGCTGAAGGTAACAGAACAACACCATCAGTAGTTGCATTCTCAAAAAATGGTGAAAGATTAGTTGGACAAATAGCAAAACGTCAAGCAGTTACAAATCCAGAAAATACTGTTATATCAATAAAAAGAAAAATGGGTACAGCTGAAAAAGTTAAAATAGAAGGTGACAGCTTTACACCACAAGAAATATCTGCAATGATTTTACAAAAATTAAAAACAGATGCAGAAAATTATTTAGGACAAAAAGTAACTCAAGCAGTTATTACAGTACCTGCATACTTCAATGATAGCCAAAGACAAGCAACAAAAGATGCTGGTAAAATAGCAGGTCTTGAAGTTTTAAGAATTATAAATGAACCAACAGCAGCAGCTTTAGCTTATGGAATGGATAAAGAACAAGACCAAAAAATATTAATTTATGACTTAGGTGGTGGAACATTCGATGTTTCTATACTAGATATTGGTGATGGTGTATTTGAAGTTTTATCTACAAGTGGTAATACACATTTAGGTGGAGATGACTTTGACAATGCAATAATTGAATATTTAGTAAGTGAATTCAAAAAATCAAATGGAATCGATTTAAAAACAGATAAAATGGCAATGCAAAGATTAAAAGAAGCAGCAGAAAAAGCTAAAATAGAATTATCAGGTGTTCAACAAACACAAATTAACTTACCATTTATTACTGCAGATGCAACAGGACCAAAACACTTAGATGTAACATTAACAAGATCTAAATTTGAAGAATTAATTCATGATTTAGTAGAGGCTACAGCAGGACCAGTTAACCAAGCATTAAAAGACGCAGGATTAACAGCAAATGATATTCATAAAGTATTATTAGTTGGTGGTTCTACAAGAGTTCCAGCAGTTCAAGAAGTTGTTAAAAGAATAACAGGTAAAGAACCAGATAAAGGAATAAACCCAGATGAATGTGTTGCAATCGGTGCATCAATTCAAGGTGGTGTTTTATCAGGAGATGTTAAAGACTTAGTATTACTAGATGTAACACCATTATCATTAGGTATTGAAACATATGGTGGAGTATTTACAAAATTAATTGAAAGAAATACAACAATACCAACTAAAAAATCACAAATATTCTCAACAGCAGCAGATGGTCAAACATCAGTTGAAGTTCATGTATTACAAGGTGAAAGAGAAATGGCTGCATACAATAAGACATTAGGAAGATTCCAATTAACAGGAATTCCAGCAGCACCAAGAGGGGTACCTCAAATTGAAGTAACATTTGATATAGATGCAAACGGTATAGTTCATGTATCTGCAAAAGATATGGCAACAGGAAATCAACAAGATGTTTCTATTACAGCATCAACAAACTTAACAGACGAAGATATCGACAAAGCTGTTAAAGATGCAGAAGCACATGCTGAAGAAGATAAAAAGAAAAAAGAAGAAATTGAAGTTAAAAATAATGC
>CAKPAB010000028.1 GCA_934132805.1 uncultured Clostridia bacterium
AAAAATAAAGAAAAGAATGTTTTAGACAAGGTATATGTTTAAAGCATTCTTTTAAAAAAAGTGTCCGGATATCAGATTTAAGATTTTCTATTTTTCACTCCAATCAAACGGACGAAATTTCAAATATATACAATTACCCAATGGGAAGGGGTGCCACACAAACAGTAATTTTATTGGCTGCGAACAGTAACTTTTGTTATAATTCATAGTTTGATGTAAGCAGCTGTAACTTGAAAAGGAAAGGGAATTTTACAAAACCCTTTCCTTTTGGAGTTGAATTCACACATTTAAATCTAACCTAACCTTATCACTTATAATTGCTATAAATTCTGAGTTTGTCGGTCGCCCTTTTCCAGTTTGAATAGTGTATCCAAAGATTTCATCAATTATATCCATGTTACCTCTTGCCCAAGCAACCTCTATTGCATGTCTCATTGCCCGTTCTGCTCTGGTCGCTGAAGTATTAAACTTCTTTGCTATTTCCGGATATAATTCAGCTGTTATTCTTTGCAGTTTATTTACATCTTCTAAAGTCATTTTTATTGCTTCCCTTATATACCGATATCCTTTTAAATTTGCAGGTATTCCCACACTCAACATAATTTTAGTTATGTACTGAATAACTTCCTTGCTATTTATGTCAGTTTTTGCTTTAATTTGCCTTTTTCTTGCTTCTTGAATATTAGTATTATTTTGGGCAATCTCTAATAAAATGCTTCTTAAAACTCTTCGGCTCCGCTCATCCTGAATTTTATTAACATCTTCCATAAGTCTTTTAAAGTCTCTTTCTGTGTACATACTTCTGTCTCTCCTTTTAAAAATAACTTTGTAGTTTGCTATATAATTATGATAAGATATTTTTTCCATTTTTTTACATATTTTTTATGAAGATATATTTTTTATATATAAAAAAAGACATTTTTTTACAAAACGCCTTTTTTAATATATGATTATACCTTTAATATAAATACTTTTGAGGGTTTACATGTTGTCCATTTATTCTAATTTCTAAATGTAAATGTGGTCCTGTTGAATTGCCAGTACTTCCTACTAATGCAATCACATCTCCTGCTTTTACTTCTTGTCCAGCTTTTACATACATTTTACTAGTATGTCCATACCATGTTTCTACTCCGTTCCCATGATCTATTTTAACTAGATATCCATATGAGCCACTGTATTCTGCTAATGTTACTGTTCCATCAGCTACTGCTTTTATTTCTGTTCCTTTACTTGCGGCTATATCTAATCCTGTGTGTGTTGATACCCTTATTCTACTGCTTACACCATATCTAGATGAAATTGTTCCATTGACTGGTAATGTTGCTATTTTTACACCATTTATATTTGCAATCTCCTCTGTTGTATCAATGTTTAATTTTTCTATTATATTTTCTTTTGCAACTTCTAAATCGTCAAGTTGTACATCTTCTAATTTAGTTGTTGTTTTTTCGTTTATTGTTAATGTAGTTTGATTATCAGATAGTTCCTGTATGTTGTTTACAATCTCTTCTGCTGTTTCCTTATTTTCAACATTTTCTATTACTTCATCATTTGATGCTATTTCATAGTATTTGTATGTTATTTCTAATTCTTTTTGTAATGCTACAACAATTTCGTCTTCGTTTTCTTCTTGTGTTTTTTCTACTAATTTTAATTCATATTCTGGTTTTTCTGTTAATTCTACACTTTCAATATTGTTTTTGCTGTAGTTTTCTACATTATTTTTTATTGTTTCATTTAGCGCCTTTTTGCTCTCTACATATCCTACTGCTGTTCCCACTATTTTAACTTCATACATTGGCTTGTATTTTATTAATAGTATCGCGATTATAAAACCAATGGCTATTATTGCTATATTGAAAAATTTTGATATTTCTTTTGTATAAAATTTTAATTTTTTTATACTAATATGATTCACTCTCCTTTTTCTTGTTTTAAGCGCGACTTCTTATATTATACTATATATTTTGTTCAATTTCAAATTATACATACTTAATTTTTACTTTTTTCCAGTTTTTTCTTGCTTTATTCATTACATATTTCTTATTTTCTATTGTTTTTCTTCTATATTCTTTAATTTTCTTCATTTTTCTTACTTTTTATAATTACTTACGCAATTTATTTAATCTATTGATTTATTTTTATTTTTTCGTTACTTCCAAACTTATAAGTTAAATGGTATATTGTTATTATAAATTTTTAAATGTCAATGAGTAAATTGAAAGAAGGTGAAAAAGATGGCTATTGATTACAGCGTAATTGGTTCTAGAATAAAGCAAGCAAGACTTGCAAAAAATATGACTCAAGAAGATTTAGCAGATCAAATTGATATTTCTGTTGCATTCTTAAGTAGAGTTGAGAGAGGTAATTCTCATATTAATTTAAAGAGATTAAATCAAATTTGTGGATTACTAGATGTTTCTGAAGGTTATTTATTAAACGGTGCTTCTAGTAGCTCTGAAAATTATTTAGATAAAGAATTTACTGATTTAATTAAAAGTGTTTCTCCAGAGAAACAAAAATTAATTTACAATGTTGCAAAAACTATTGCAGAAACAGATATGAATGAAGAATAAAATATAGCCAGTTATCTTAAATTATTTTTGACAACTGGTTTTTTATTATTTTACTTCTTTGCATCTAACTATTACTCTTAATTTGCTGTCATTTGTACATGTTATTAGTGTTACCTCTTTTCTTCCTCCTGTTAATTGTGTTGTATCTCTTGTATCACTAGGGTCTACTGTATGTTTATCATATACTTCATAATTTATTGTTCTTCCTGTTAAATCTGTTAATTTTACTATATCTCCAACTGCTAAGTTTGGTACTTTACTAAAGAATTTTGAATTTCTATAGTTATGTCCTACTATACAAAAGTTTCCTACTTCGTTTGGGTCATGGCCATGATATTTTACTGGTGAACTTTTTAAAAGTGACTCAGTTTCTTCTGTTCCTCCTGTTTGTCCTTGAACAACTGTGTATTTTAAATTTATTTTTGGTACTTCTACTGTTGCAATAATTTTATATTTATATCCTTCTGTGGATGTTTTCCATTCTGCCTTTTCATTTGCTGTTGTTACATTTGTTGCTGAGCTATTTGTCTCAGTTGCTGTTTCACTTTGTTCTTGATTTTCTGTCTCTTCTGTTGTTCCGTTTAATACTACTAATAAAATATCGTCATTTGCTACTGTTGTGTCTTCTGTAGTGTTTGATAATGTTTGATTCATGTCTGCTAATAACTCTTGTGATTCATCAGCACTTTTGTTTCTATCATATTCTGCATATATGTAAAAAGATGTTAGAATACATACTATAAATACTGATAATATAAAGTATAATTTATATATTTTCTTTTTTCTTTTTAATTCTGGTGTTATATATAATTTTTCTGTTACTAATATTTGATTCATTCTAACCTCCTTTTTATTTTTATGATGTAATATATTATTTTCCGTCATTACTAGTATAACATATTTTTTTATTTTTTTGAACTATTTTTATAATAAATCTGATATTGTTTTAAATTGTTCTAGAGTTAATTCTTCTGGCCTTGCATTTTCTTTTATTTCTAGTGAGTTTAATATTTCTACTCCTTGGTGTTTGTTTTCAAATACTTTACTGTTTGTTAATGAATTTAGTAATGTTTTTCTTTTTTGCATAAATGCATATTTTATTATTTTAAGCATTTTTTCTTTATTTTTTGGTGTGACAATTGGTTTTTTTCTTATATTTAATTTTATTACTTTTGATGTTACTTCTGGCTCTGGAATAAATGAGCTATTTGGTACTTCCATTATGTCTTCTGAACTTGCATAATAATATACAGAATATGTTATTGCACCTGTGTTTTTTTCTCCTGGTATTGCTATTAATCTGTCTGCTACTTCTTTTTGTATCATTACTGTTATGCTTTCTAGTTCTAGTTCTTCTTCTAATAGTTTCATTATTATTGGTGTTGTTATATAATATGGTAAGTTTGCTACTATTTTTGTATTTTTTATTTTACCTGTTGTTTTTTCTTTTTCTATTATATTTTTTAAATCTACTTTTAGAACATCATTGTTTATTAATTCAAAATTGTTATATAATGAAAATCTGTCTTCTAGTATTTGTAGCATTTTTGTGTCTAGTTCTATGCATATTACTTTTCCTGCTTTTTCTAATAAGTATTTTGTTAGTGTTCCTAGTCCTGGTCCTATTTCTATTACTAGGTCTTCTTTGTCTATGTTACTGCATCCTACTATGTTTTTTACTACTTCTTCGTTTATTAAAAAATTTTGTCCAAGATTTTTGTTTGCTTTTATGTTGTATTTTTTCATTATGAATCTTGTTTCTTCTAATATTTTTTCCATGTTTGTTCCTTTCTAGTTTTGTTTATTGCACTTTAATATTATGTGTCAATTCCATTTTTTGGCTGAAACAGTAACTAAATTATAACATTTTTTTCTTTTTTGTTCAATATTTATTTTATATTATTTGCTTTATATGATTAATATTGAATTTTCCATTTTTTATTAGAATTTCAACTGTATCAAATCTAATGGCTTTATTGAGTTGTTTATTTTTATATAAAAAGTATTTAGCAGTCTTATATAAGTGTTTTATTTTTTGCTTATTGACCGCTTCTGATGGTCTTCCGTATTTAATATTGCTTCTGCTTTTTACTTCTATAAAAACTATTTCGTTTTTGTCTTTTGCAATAATATCTATTTCTCCTTGTTTACAATAAAAATTTCGTTCTAAAATAGTGTATTGTTGCTTTTCTAGATATTGTGTTGCTATATCTTCTCCTGTATTTCCAAAGTCTTTTTTTATGTGTATATTCATTCTTTTTTCCTTTCTTGTATCTATAATTTATAGTACCTTCAAAATGTATATATGTATATGATTTTAGAGTTTTTGAATGTGATTGGAACAATGTTAAAAGTTCTTAAAAAATAAATGGAAAGAGTTCACAAAGTGGAAGGGTGCCATTGATTTTTTTAGAAATTTTTATATTGTATAAAGAAACCGAAAAAACTCTAAAATCATATACATATATACATTTTATAAGTACTATAAATTACATAATTCAAATTTTTTTATAATAATTTCCTGGTAGCATTTCCACTTTTCCTTCTAATTCCAGCATCATTAACTTATAATTTGCTTCACTAATTTTCATATGTGCCATTTTTACTATCTCATCAATATGTAAAGTTTTTTCAAAACTTAAAACATTATAAATTTTTTGAAATTCTGGCTCTACTGTTTTTTCCATAACCTTTTGAATTTCAATTTTTTTCAAATTTAATTCCGGATATTTTCCTATTATATCTTCTGTTTTCGTCACTAAAAAAGCCCCATTTTGTATTAACTTATTTGGTGTTATTCCTTTTGAATTTTCTAAACTTGATGGTATGCAAAATACATTTCTGTCTAGTTTTCTTGCTACTTTAGCTGTTACACTAGTTCCACTTCTCCAGCCTCCTTCTACTACTAATGTTCCAATTGATAAGCTTGCAACAATTCTGTTTCTTTCTAAAAAATTATTGTATATTGCTTCTTCATTTTCTTCATATTCACTTATAATAAGTCCATCTTTTTCTAATATTTCTTCATATAATTTTATATTATTTCTAGGAAATATTTTATTAAATCCACATGGTAATACCGCTATTGTTTTTCCTTGTGTTTCTAAGCATGAGCTATGTGCAATACTATCAATTCCTTCTGCCATTCCGCTTATAATTGTTAGTCCGTATAAACTTAATTCTTTTGCAAATTTTTTAGCAATTTCTTCTCCATATTTTGTAGGTTTTCTTGTTCCTATTATTGCTATTCCGATTGGTTTTTAATAGCTCTATGTTTCCTTTTATATTTAATGCTTGTGGAGGTCTTTCTAGTTTTTTTAATTGTTTAGGGTATATTGAACTTTCTATATTTATTTTCATCAAAATTTATCGCCATACTTTCTATCTAAATTTCTATATTGAATTGCTTCTAAAATGTGCTGTTTTTCAATGTTCTCTTTTTCTTCTAGGTCTGCTATTGTTCTTGCTACTTTTAAAATTCTTGAATATGCTCTTGCGCTTAGACCTAGTTTGTTAAATGCTTGTTCTAGTATTTTTTTAGATTGTTCGTTTATTTTACAGTATTTTTCTATCATTTGTGGTGTAAGTTCTGAATTTGAATATATTCCTGTCCCTTTATATCTTAGATATTGTATTCTTCGTGCTTTATTTACTCTTTGCTTTATTTTATTTGATGTTTCTGGTTTTATATCTGAGTTTAATTTTTGATATTTTACTGGCTTAACTTCAACATGTAAATCTATTCTGTCTAGTAGTGGTCCACTAATTTTATTTAAATATTTTTCTATTGCTTGTTCTGAACATTTACATGTTTTTTCTTTGCTTCCATAATATCCACATGGACATGGATTCATACTTGCTATTAGCATAAAGTTTGATGGATATTGTACTTTTGAATATAGTCTTGATATTGTTACTTGTTTGTCTTCTAGTGGTCCTCTTAATACTTCTAATGTTGTTCTATTAAATTCTGGTAATTCATCCAAAAACAAAACTCCATTGTGTGCTAAACTTATTTCACCTGGTTTTGGATTTTTTCCTCCTCCTATCATGGATGTTGGTGATATTGTATGATGTGGACTTCTATATGGTCTTGTTGTTACTATTCCTACATCATTGTCTAAAACTCCGGAAACACTGTGTATTTTGGTTACGTCTAGTGCTTCTTCAAATGTTATATCTGGTAATATTGTTGGTATTCTTTGTGCAATCATTGTTTTACCAGATCCTGGTGGGCCTATTAAAATACAGTTATGTCCGTCCTGCTGCTGCTATTTCTAATGCTCTTTTTACATTTTCTTGTCCTTTTACTTCTGAAAAGTCTAGTTGATTTTTATTCTTTTTGTTGAATATTTTTAGTATGTCTATTTCAGTTTTTTCTATTTCTTTGTTTCCATTTAGATATCCTACTACTTCTTTTAAACTGCTTACTCCTATTATTTCTAAGTTTTTTATAACTGCTGCTTCTCTCTCGTTTGCTTTGGGCAATATTACTTTTCTTATGCCTAAGTTCATTGCTTCTATGCACATTGGTAATACTCCATTTATTCTGTTTATTTTTCCATTTAGTGATAGTTCTCCTATAAATATTGTATTTTCTAATTTTGAGTTGATTATTTTGTTTTGGGCTAATAGTATTCCTATTGCTATTGGTAGGTCATAACTTGTCCCTTCCTTTTTTGTGCTTGCTGGTGCTAAGTTTATTATTATTCTTCTACTTGGAAATTCTAGGTTACTGTTTTTTATTGCTGATTTTATTCTTTCTTTTGATTCTCTTACACTTGCGTCTGGTAGACCTACTATTTCAAATGTTGGCAGTCCTCCTGTTATGTCTGTTTGTACTTCTACTAGATTTCCTTCTATTCCTATTAGTGAAATTGTTTTTACATTTGATATCATTTTATTCCCTCTTTCTTTTTTAGTTATATTTCACAGTCTCTCACATATTTTATAACTTGGTATATATTGTTTTTTATACCTTGGTGTCGCAATCCACATATTAAAAATACTAGTATGTCGATTGCTCCAATTCGCACTCACATTCGTTCGTTTGGACGCTTACGCGGTATTGCAAAATAATATATACCAAGTTATAAAATATGTGAGAGATTATGAGCTATAATATTTTTTCAGATTTGTTCTTTAAAATTTAATAAATTTATTGATTTTTTGCCCTCTTTAATATAAAATAATGTTATAATTTTTAACAAAAGAGTGGTGAAAAAATTGGATAAGAAAAACAAAAAACAAAAAACAAAAAAAACAAATAAAGTTACACAGATAAATACTGAATTCAAATCACAAAATTTTATATACATAAAAAAAATTAAAACAATCTTTATAGTAGTAATCATTATTTTTGTACTACTGGTTGGCAGAATTGGTTTCTTACAATTTGTACAGGGAAATTATTTAAAAGAGCTTGCATATAACCAGCAGTCAATAAATCAAATAATAAGTCCAAAAAGGGGCTCTATCTATGATTCTACTGGAAAAGTGCTTGCTACAAGTGCTTCTGTTGATACAATTACAATAAATCCAGAAAAAATCAAAGATTCTAAAAATAGCGAAAATACCCAAGCATTAAAAGAAAAAGTTGCAAAAGCCTTTTCTGATATATTTGAACTTGATTATGATGAAACTTTGAATAAGGTAACTAGTAGCTCAAAAGTTGAGACAATTGCTAAAAAAGTTGAACAAGATAAAGTCGATCAGTTAAAAAAATGGATGGATGATAATAATGTTTCTTCTGGTATAAATATAGATGAAGATACAAAAAGATATTATCCTTATAGTACTGTCTTGTCAAATGTTCTTGGATCTTGTGGTAGTGATAATCAAGGTTTGTCTGGAATTGAGTATGAATGGGATGATATTTTGTCTGGTACTCCTGGAAAAATTGTTAGTTCTAAAAGTGCTAGCCAAGAAGAAATTCCTAATACTGAGGAGACTTATATTGCTGCAGAGGATGGTAGTGATTTAACTCTTACAATTGATTTAAATATTCAAACTATTGTTGAAAAATATTTAAAACAAGCTGTTGAAGAAAAAAATGTTGAAAATGGTGGAAATTGTATTGTTATGGACCCTAAAACTGGCGATATTTTAGCAATGGCTTCATATCCTAACTATGACCTAAATCAACCTTTTACTCCTAATGAATATGTTGCTAAAACTTATGATTCTTTAAGTGCAGATGAGAAAAATGAGGCAATTTATAAAATGTGGTCTAATAAGTCTGTTTCTGAATTATATGAGCCTGGTTCTGTTTTTAAATTGATTACTGCTTCTGCTGCTTTAGAAGAGAATATAACAGGTACTGATGTTGCTGGTGATTTTCATTGCTCAGGCTCTGAAAATGTTGATGGTGTGAAGATAAATTGTTGGTCTTCTAACCCTCATGGAGACCAATCTTTAAGAAATGCTTTGGAAAATTCTTGCAACCCTGCACTTATACAATTGGGTACTAGAATTGGTACTGCTACATTGTATAAATACTATAAGTCTTTTGGTTTTTTTGATAAAACTAATATTGATTTACCTGGAGAGGCTAGTTCTATATTTAAAGAAGAGTCTACTGTAATTCCTGTTGAAAGAGCAACTTATTCTTTTGGACAACGTTTTAGTATTACTCCTATACAAATGATTACAGCAATTGCCTCTATTGCAAATAATGGTGTTTTAATGAAACCAAGAATTGTTAAGTCAATTACTAATACTGATACAGGTGCTGTTACTAATATAGATACAGAAGAAGTTAGACAAGTTATTTCTTCTGATACAGCTGCAAAGGTAAAATCTATGATGCAATCTGTTGTTGAAAATGGTACTGGTTGGCGTGGTGGAGTTACTGGATATACTGTAGGCGGTAAAACTGGTACTTCAGAGCCTAGAGCTGGAAGAGAAGATGTTGATGGATATGTTGCTACTTATGTTGCAATTTCTCCTGTTGAGGATACTCAAGTTGTTTTATTACTTAATTTGTATAAACCTCCAAAGAGTAATCACCAAGGTGGTACTTTGGCTGGTCCAGTTGTTTCTCAAATGTTAACAGAAATCTTACCTTATTTGGGTATACCTTCTGATGCAGATTCTACTGATGATGAAGATTTGATTACTGTTCCTGAAATTAGGAATAAAACAATTGCTGAGGCTGAAAAGATTTTGAAAAATGCTGGCTTTGATGTAAAAATTTCAACTTCTAATGATAAAAATAGTACTTTGGTAACCGACCAAGTTCCTAAGCCTGGAATTTCTTTATCAAAAGGCTCTACAATTATGTTGTATGACCAAGATACTAGAACTTCTGCAACTGTTCCAGATTTAACTGGAAAGAGTAAGTATCAGGCTACTTCTGAATTAAAAAATGCAAATTTAAATATTAGTGTTGAGGGTACTGGTACTGTTGTTTCACAAGACCCACCAAAGGGCTCTAATGTTGATGCAGGTACTGTTGTAAAAGTTACTTTGAAACAACATTAAATATAATTTTAAGAGGGATATTATTTCCCTCTTATTCCATTCTTTCTTCAACCCAAAACTTTTCTGCTTTTTCATCTAGTTGTTTTATATATTTGTTTTGTTTTTTTATTTTTTCTAATGTTATTCCGTCACATCCTTTTATATATTGCAACCATTGTTCTTTTTCTGTCATCTCCCCAAATGTTTCACATCTAAATTTTGGCAATTCTATAGAAATCATTTCTATTTCTTCTAGTTGTATGTCTCCTTCATTTGCTTTTATTTTTATTGTTTTTTCAAATCCTCTTGAAGAAAAATAGCTAAAGTCTAATAAATTTATTGTTATTGTTCTTGCAAATTCTCTGTTATCTCCATATTCTTGTTGATTTAAGTGTATTTGTGAATAGTACATTAGCATTTTTGTTTGAACATAAATTCCGTCTATAAATTGTATTCCTACATTTAGTTCTTCATTTTCGTCTGTTGTTATTCTTACATCTGCTATTCCAAAATTTTCTTCACTTGGTAAATATTTTTCTTTTTTCTTTAAATATGGGTTTAGCTCTATTTCTTTTATTTTTATATCTAATATTGCTTCTATAAAGTTTTTTAGGATGTCTATACATGCTTCAGAGTTTAGTATTTTTCTGAATACATAATTGCTGTTTGCTATGAATTTTCGGTTCACTTTCTTTTCCTCACCTCCATTTTTTGATTTTAATTTGGATGTTGTAATTAGATCTAATTTTTATTTGATAAAAAACTTTTTTGGACTTAAATTTAAATAGATTATATATTTTTATTTTTTTTATGTCAATATCTTTTTCTGATTTTCTTAAAAAATCGACCGCAAAATTCGACATTTTTGGAATTATGCGGTCAATATTTATTTAATAAGTTCTTTTATTACATCTTCTATACTACTTTGTGGTGTTGATGCTCCTGCCATTATACCTATTTTTTTTGCATTTTTTATGTCATCTTGTATATTTTCTAATTCTTTGTAAGTTTCTATACATATTGTTTGCTTGCAATTTTCTAGTGCTACTTCATATAGTTTTTTTGTATTTGAACTATTTTTTCCACCAATTATTATCATCATATCAACTTTTTTTGATATTTCTTTTGTTTCTATTTGTCTTTGTTCTGTTGTTGCACATATTGTATTTTTTATAACTAGCTCTATATCTCGTGGCAGTTCATTTTCAATAATTTCTTTTATAATATAAAATTTTTCTAAACTATATGTTGTTTGTGATATTACTAAAAGTTTTTTTATTCCTGATTTCTCCAGCCTTTCTAATGCTTTAAATGTGTCGTCTTCTTTTTCTATTATATATGAATTTTGGGAGCAATGGCTAATTGTTCCTAAATTTTCTGGATGTTTTTTGCTTCCACATAAAAATATAAAATATCCTTTTTTTGCATATTCTTCAGCGATTTTGTGTATTTTTAAAACGTTTGGACATGTATAGTCTTTTAATTCTATATTTTTTTGTTGTGCTTCTTCATAAATTTCTTTTGGAACTCCATGTGCTCTTATTATTGTTGTTCCATTTGAGTCGTTTATATCTTCTATAAATGTAATTCCCTGATCTTTTAGTTCTTCTACTACTTGTTTGTTATGTACTATTTCTCCTAAGCAATATATATGCTCTTCCGAATTTTTTACCTCGTTTTCTGCACCTTCTACTGCTCTTTTTACACCATAACAAAAACCAGCCGTTTTTCCAATTACTATTTTATTTATTTTTTCTAGAAAATCTAATATAAACTTAACACAATTTTCTGTTATTTCTTCCATCTCATTTTGTGTAAATATCTGATATTCTTTGTTTTCACATTTGTAAAGAATATTTTCTTTATTTTCTATATAATTATTTAGATATTCTATTGTTTTTTCTGCATCTTGTTTTGTTATGTCGAATTCTTCTACTATTTTGTTTATTGATAACATTTTTTCATCATATTTTATATTTGGTAGTTGGTGTTTTTGATATATGTAATTTGCATATATTTTAAAGTCATTTACTTTTATTTTTCTTAATGTTTCTTTGTCACATGCTATTTCTTTTCCAGTGTTTAATTTTACTCCTATTACTTTTCCATCTTCCCAAATTGCTTTTGTAGAATATGTTATATTATTAAAGTAATAGTCTGTCATTAGATGTGTTAAACTACCTAGAACTATAGTTTTATGTATATCGTTTATATATTTTATATAAAATTTTCTGTATGATTTAAAATCTTTTTCTCCATCATAATGTGTTATTTTATGTGATATTATTTTGCTTATACCTTTTACAACAAACCCGTTATTTATGTCTGGTACTACATTTCCAAACATGAATAAGTTTTTATCTATATCTGATATTTTTGTTGATAACTTATCTGCTATTTCTAAATGTACTCCCCAAGATGGCATTTTTATTCCTCCTATTTTTTTATCATTTCTAATATTTCTTTTTTCAATTCTTCTACAATCTTGTCTTGTGGAATTTTTCTAATTATTTCTCCTTTTTTGAATAATAGCCCTTCTTGTATTCCTCCTGCTATTCCAATGTCTGCATTTCTGGCTTCTCCTGGTCCATTTACAGCACATCCCATAACTGCTACTGTTATGTCTGATTCTATTGTTTGTAAAAATTCTTCGACTTCTTTTGCTATTGGGATTAAGTCTATTTGTGTTCTTCCACATGTTGGGCAGGCTACTAGTGTTGGTGAGTTTTTGTATAAATTACAGTCTTTTAAAATTTCTTTTGCTACTTTTATTTCTTTTATTGGGTCGTCTGAAAGTGATACTCTTAGTGTGTCCCCTATCCCTTCTCTTAGTAATATTCCAAGCCCTATACTTGATTTTATTGTTCCACTAAATTCTGTTCCTGCTTCTGTGATTCCTAGGTGTAATGGACAGTCGAATGTTTTGGCTGCTTCTTCGTATGCTGATATGCATAAGTCCAAATTTGATGCTTTTAATGATATTGCATAATTGTGAAAATCAAGTTTTTCTAATATTTCTACATGTCTTTTTGCACTTTCTACCATTGCTTGTGCTGTTGGTTTTCCTTCATTTTTTTCTAATAGGTCTTTTTCTAGTGACCCAGCATTTACTCCTATTCTGATTGGAATGTTTTTTTCTTTGCATTTGTCTACAACCATTTTTACTTTTTCTTCTGTTCCTATATTTCCTGGGTTTATTCTTACTTTGTCTACTCCTGCTTCTATTGCTTCTAATGCTATTTTGTAGTCGAAGTGAATGTCTGCTACTATTGGTATGTGTATTTGTTTTTTTATTTCTTTGATTGCTTTTGCGTCTTCTATATCTAGACATGCTACTCTTATTATTTCACATCCTGCCTGCTCTAGCTCTAATATTTGTTTTACTGTTGATTTTATGTCTTTTGTTTTTGTGTTACACATTGATTGTATTACTACTTTGTTTTGTCCACCTATTTGCACATTTCCTACCATTATTTTTCTTGTATTTGTTCTTATCATTTTTATTCTCCTTTTATATTTACTATTTGTTTTTGTGCGAAAATTATGAAGTGATTTTTGTGATGTGTAGTTTTATATATTAGGAAAGTTGCATAACTTTCTTAGTATATAAAAAAATAGAAAGAGAATTCTTTCTATTTTGATGCTATGTAATATCCTACTCCTCTTTTTGTTATTAGTATTTTTGGACTAGATGTATCTTTTTCTATTTTTTCTCTTATTCTTCTTACAGTAACGTCTACAGTTCTTATGTCTCCATAGTATTCATATCCCCATACTTTTTCAAGTAGTGTTTCTCTTGTTATTACTTGACCTGGTTGTGATGCTAGAAATTTTAATACTTCAAATTCTCTTAGTGTTAGGTCTATTATTTTTCCTCTTACTTTTACTTCAAATCTATCTACATCAAGTTCTATTTCATTCACTTTTATTTTGCTTGTGTTTGTTGTTTCTTCTGCTGATGTTGCTTGCATTGTTGGTATTATTGGTGCCTCTGGTATGTTTTCTTTTATTATTGCTGCTATTTCGTTTTTTCTTAAATTGGCTTTTACTCTTGCCATTAGTTCTCTTACACTAAATGGTTTTGTGATGTAGTCGTCTGCTCCTAATTCTAATCCAACTATTTTGTCTATTTCTGCGTCTTTTGCTGTTAGCATTAATATTGGTATATTTAGATAGTTTTTTACTGTTTTGCATACTGTTAGTCCGTCCATTTTTGGCAACATTATGTCTAGTAGCATTAGGTCTGGTTTTTGCTCTAATGCGATGTTTACTGCTGTTACTCCGTCTGTTGCTTCTAATGTTTCGTATCCTTCTTTTTGTAAGTTATATACTAGTACGTCGATTATTGCTTGTTCATCATCTACTACTAGTACCTTTTTTGTTTCTTTTTCTAAATTTTCTTCCACAAAAATTCCGCCTTTCTGTAGCTTTATTTTTATATATTTATTTATATCACAATTTTTGTGATTATACAAGTTTTTTTTGATTTTATATTAAATTTTTGTTACAGTTTTGTTACAGTTTTGTTCATATATATATATTTATTTATATTTTTTATATTTTCAAAAAAAGGCTAGAAATTCTCACTTCTAGTCTTTTTTACACTTTTGTTTAAATATTACATTTTTATCTCTAGCTTATTTTTCTATTTCTTTTCCAATTTTTTCTATTTCTTCTTCTTTTAAACCTGTCGCTTCTTTTATTATGTTCGTATTCACTTTTAGCCTTAGCATTTTTCTTGCTATTTCTAATGTGCTCTCTTTTTTACCAATATTTATATACATTTGGTTTTCTCTGTCTATCATATCCAATACTGCTAACATATTTTCATCATCTCCTCTCAATTTATTAGCTAATCTATAAGCTTCATTTTCTCCAATTTTTCTGTTCAGAATTATTAATATAATTCTTTTTAATAAATCTCTGTCTTCTTCTTTTGTAACTTTCAATATTCTTTCTACTGCTGATACTATATCGTCTGAATTTTTTGCTTTTTCTACTAACATCATTTTTGATAAAAAGTCGTTTTCTTTAAGTAATTCTTTTTCTGTAAAGTCATGTACATCTACTAAATTGTAGTTTCCTATTCTTATATTTACTCCTTTTATTTTCTCTTGTGATTCTTCTAAAAATTTATTTGCATTCCATTTTTGGTCCCCTGTATATAATACAATTGGTATTACTAATGGTATTTTGTAACTCTTATTTCTAATTTTATTCTCATCTATTGCACTTTCCATTATTGCCACTTGATATTTTAATAATCTATATGGCATTGAATAGTCTATTTTCGTTTGATGTTCTATTAAGAAAAAAATGCCTCTTTCTTTTATTTTATATACTATGTCAGCTTCTTCATTTCCAAATACATCATTTACAAAACTACTGTTATATTGTTCTATTTCTTCTATTTTTAGATTTGTTTTTATTGTCTTGTTTATAAATGTTACTGCTTCTTGCTTTTTTCCAAGTATTGTTCTAAATATTTTGTCATGTTCATTGTTAACACGTTCGTATTTTGCACTTTCTTCTGCTAACATACTAATTTCTTGAAGTTTTCCTTCAATTTGATTGTTTTTTACTAATATGTCAAAGTACTTATTTACGTTTCCTTTTTTATTGTATTCTATTCCATTTGTTTCTTCTTTCTGATTATCTTCGGACTTTTTTGAAAATAAGTCTTTATATTGAAGATAATCTTTATATGTAAAGATTTCTATATTGATTCCTCCTTCATTATAATATTTGTTTTGATTTTTGTCAATATTTATTTGAAAGTAAATTTCTTTTTTTGCTTCTTTTGTACAAATTTCTTTATTTTTTCCTTTTTCGCTCGTATAGTTCACCTTCTTTCTTTTTGTTTTTGCGAATCTTTCTTCTTATTTTTCTTTTGTATTTTAATTAATTGAGTTTTGTCCTTGATTTTGGACTGTTGAATTAATTTGTTTGAATAAAATTAAAAATTAAGTGTTTCCATAATATCATAAAATGCCGAACTTTGCAAGTTTTTTTCATCGCAAAATTCGACATTATAAAATGTCATGTATTTTTTTCCATTCCTCTTTTCTTCAACAAATTTTATCTGTCCATCTTTACATAATTTGTTTTTTCGTACTAAATATGTGAGTGTTAAAATATAACTGTGTAAATTCAAAATACAAAAAATTTTGAATTTGCATAGTTATATTTTTTTTGGAGGTGAAAAATTATGAAAGAAAATAAAATAGACATTGCAAAATTAATTATAGAAAACATGCCCCAAGACACCGAGTTACAATTGAAAATAAAATTTTATAT
>CAKPAB010000029.1 GCA_934132805.1 uncultured Clostridia bacterium
ATAGGCATATTCAATTCTTTCATTCTATTTAATAATTTATCATAATTTTCTTCTCTTTGGCTACCACCAATAATTTCTCCAATACCAGGAACTAAAAGGTCTGCAGCTGCAACAGTTTTACCATCTGGATTTTGTTTCATATAGAATGCTTTTATATCCATTGGATAATCTGTAACAAAAACAGGTTTCTTAAATATTTGCTCACACAAATATCTTTCATGTTCTGTTTGCAAATCAATACCCCAGCTTACTTTGTATTCAAATTCGTCATTATGTTTTTCTAATTCTTTAACGGCATCTGTGTAAGAAATTCTAACAAAATCAGAATTGATTACATGGTTTAATCTTTCTAATAAACCTTTGTCTATAAAGTTATTGAAAAATTCCATTTCTTCTGGGCAATTATCTAAAACATATTTGAAAATATATTTAATCATATCTTCTGCTAAATCCATATCATCAGCTAAATCTGCAAAACATATTTCAGGTTCAACCATCCAGAATTCAGCAGCATGTTTTACTGTGTTTGAGTTTTCTGCTCTAAAAGTAGGGCCAAATGTGTATATATTTCTAAATGCTTCAGCAAATGTTTCACCATTTAATTGACCACTAACTGTTAAATGAGCAGGTTTTCCAAAGAAATCTTTTGAAAAATCAATTTTTCCATCATCTGTTTTTGGTATGTTTGTTAAATCAAAAGAGTTAACATTGAACATTTCTCCGGCACCTTCTGCGTCACTTCCTGTAATTAAAGGAGTATTTACATATACAAAACCTCTTTCTTGGAAGAATTGGTGTATTGCATATGCTAGGCTACTTCTAACTCTAAATACTGCATTAAAAGTATTTGCCCTTGGACGAAGATGTGCAATTGTTCTTAAATATTCAAATGAATGTTTTTTCTTTTGAAGTGGATATGTGCTATCTGATAAACTTTCTATTTCTACGCTTGTGGCTTGAATTTCAAAAGGTTGTTTAGCATTTTCTGTTTTTATAAGTGTTCCGGTAACTTTAATTGAAGAACTTATTGTAAGTTTGCATATTTCACTAAAGTTTGATAACTTATCTGTAAAAACGATTTGTACATTTTTGAAAAACGTTCCGTCATTTATTTCGATAAATCCAAATGTTTTTGAATCTCTTACTGTTCTAACCCATCCTTCTAAAGTTACTTCTTTGTTAATATAATTTTCTGTATTTTTGTATAGTTCTTTTATAATTAGTTTTTCCATTTTTGATTTCATTCCCTTCCTAAGATACAGATTTAATTGGAAAGTTTAAACAAGTATCTTCTTTTATTATGGTAGAATTATACATCATTATACATAAAATTTCAATATATTAAGTGAAAAACAATTGACAAAAAAATAGTGGAATAATATAATGAAAAAAGAAAATTATGATGTGGGAGGAATAGAAAAAATGATAGTTGCAGTTGACGGCCCTGCTGGTAGTGGGAAAGGAACAATAACAAAGGAGATAGAAAAAAAATTAGGTTTATTTAATTTAGATACAGGGGCAACATATAGATGTGTGGCATTACAAGTATTAAGAGAAAATGTAAGTATTGAGAATGAAAACAAAATAATTGAAATAGCAAATGATATAGATATTAAAATTGATAATACAGGAGACAAAGACATAATCTTGTTAAATGGAAAAGATGTTAGCAAGGAAATTAGAACAAGTGAAGTAACAGCAATAGTCTCTCAAATTTCATCTATAATTCCAGTAAGAGAAAGAATGGTAGAAGTTCAGAGAAGTCTTGCAAATGGTAAAAATGTTATTGTAGAGGGAAGAGATATAGGAACTGTTGTATTTCCAAATGCTGATGTTAAAATTTATTTGGATGCAAGTGAAGGGATAAGAGCTAAAAGAAGATATGAGGAAAATTTACAAAATGGAATAGATACTACATATGAAGAAGTTTTAGAAAATGTAAAAATGAGAGATTATAATGATATGCATAAAAAGGTTGGGGCTTTGAAAAAAGCTGATGATGCAGTTGTTGTGGATACATCAAATTTATCAATAGATGAGGTTGTTGAAAAAGTTGTAGAGATTATAAAAAATAATTAAAAAGTAATTTTTTAGATTGAGTATAATGCATGATGCAACATCAAGTTGATAATAATTGCAATTGGTAAACATAAAATTTGGAAAACTCTTGATTTTGCTACTATAATGTGGTATAATGCAGGTAGTTTTTATTTAAAAAGAGAAAGAGGTGAAAAACAAAACGTAAGTTTTAAAAGATATGGAAAATGAGATAAATATAGTAGAAAAAACTAAATTAAGAGATGTTATAGAAGCATTAAAAGATATTTTTGTTGGTGAAAAAGTTAAAGACGAGGGAAATATGGAACAAAAATTACAAGAAATTTATAAAGTGGAAAAAGAAATTGGAGGAACGGCTAACATAGCTAGTTTAGAAAAAGATGTTCAACAGCATGGTGAAAAAAGAAATAAAAAAATGGACAAAAAAAGCACAAAAACATTTGAAAATAGAGGTGGACATGAAGAGATAGAAAACCAACAAATAGAAAATCAAGGGATAGAAAAAAATTTGGATGATGATGAATTAAGCAAATAAAAAATTGCTTAATATGTAAATTTTTTCTAAAACAAAAGAATTTTAAAATTCTTTTGTTTTTTTCTTGACAAAATTATAAACTCAATGTATAATAAATATCGCAATGCAGATGGCGAAGTAGCTCAGTTGGCTAGAGCATCCGGTTCATACCCGGCAGGTCGAGAGTTCGAATCTCCCCTTCGCTACCAAGATATAAAAAAGCAAGATATTTCAATAGGGCTGAAATATCTTTTTTTGATTTCTTGGAATTTTCTTAATTTAGTTTTGAATATTTATATACTATTTCTAATAATTGTATATATATGAGGTGGTTAATATTTGCTAAATTTGTATACAATAAAAACCCCGCCTTAGCCGTAAGATGTCTTGAATTTTTAAGGACCTGCTCCTAAAAACAGGTGGGATGCCTACCAAAATACTTATGGGCTTCTTACATAAATGCAAGCATGCACGCCATATTTTGAGAATGGGCTCCTCTTACAAACTTGTAGGTTCTAAAAATTCTGTCTACACGCACTATGCAGGGAAAATTAATAACTTATTAAATTGTTCAACTATAGTCTACCATATAAAAATAAATGTTTCAAATATAAAAAATACACAAAAAAATGATTAAATATTATTTATATTATTTTATCTCTTTTATAATGATTTATTCTCATTTTATTTCATTTTTTCAAATTTGATTAAAAAAAATATTTATGTTAAAATTAAAGAAATGTTGTGTATAAAAATAAAATTATTCTTTAAATTCTTTATTTAATTTTCCAATAGCTTTAGTTTCAATCCTAGAAACATAAGAACGGGAAATGCCCATCATTTCAGCTATTTCATGTTGAGTTTTGGGTTTATGACCATAAAGGCCAAAACGTAACTCTATAATAGTTTTTTCTCTATCTTTCAGTACTTCACTTATTTTATTATAAAGTTTTTTAATTTTGATTTTTAAATCAACCTCATCTTCAATACTTTTTTCATTATTTTCTAAAACCTCTTGTAAAGTAACAACATTATCATCTTTATCTTTGCCAATTGGCTCGTTTAAATAAACTTCGGCATTAAGCTTTTTTGTGGAACGCAGATGCATTAAAATTTCGTTATCAATGCACCTTGATACATAAGTACTAAGCTTAGATCCTTTGTCAATATTAAAACTATTGATGCCTTTAATTAATCCAATGGTGCCGATTGAAATTAAATCATCTTGTTCAACTTTTGTGTTTGAATATTTTTTTACAACATGTGCAACTAAACGTAAATTTCTTTCAATTAAGATATTTCTAGCATCTTCATCTCCATTTTTCATTTGTTCTAGATATAACTTTTCTTCTTCACTTGTTAATGGCTCAGGAAATAGGTTTGAGGCTGATATATATCCAACTACAAATGCAGAAGATTTTAAAAATTGTAAAAAACCTAAAATACTAATGCTACAAAGTGCTTCTAACATAATGCACCTCCAAAACTTATATATAGAAATTATATGTTAGATAAATTTAAAAGTGCATGACCGTATGTAAAATATTATATAGAGATATTTTCTATAAGTTGTGATACTTTTCGAATGTAAATGAAATAAAATGAAAATTCCTTGAAAGTATCTAAAATACATGATAAAATAATGTATGTAAGAAGGTGATTATATGACAATAATAGAAGCAATAAAAAAAGGAATGATAGAACTAAAAAATCAAAATATAGAAGAGCCAAAAATGAAATCAAGATTACTAATGCAATATGTCTTAAAACAAACAAGGCAATACGTTATTGTAAACGATATGGAACAACTCGAAAAAAACAAAGAAAAACAATATTTTCAAGGAATAAACATATTAAAAAAAGGAATTCCAATAGAACATATAACACACCAAAAAGAATTTATGAAACTAAACTTCTTTGTTGACAAAAATGTTTTAATACCAAGGCAAGATACAGAAATTTTAGTAGAAGAAGTTATAAAAATAGGACAAAAAACTAATGCAAAAAAAATACTAGACTTATGTACAGGAAGTGGAGCAATTGCTGTATCACTTGCAAAGTATTTGCCAAATACGGAAATTACGGCAATAGATATAAGTAATGAAGCTTTGAAAATTGCTAAAAAAAATGCTATAAGCAATAATGTTGAAGAACAGATAACATTTATAAGTTCAGATATGTTTACAAATTTAAATGAAGAAAAATTTGATATAATAGTGTCAAATCCTCCATATATAAAAACAGATGTTATTAGAAATTTAGATATTCAAGTAAAAAATGATCCACATATAGCATTAGATGGAGGAAAAGATGGTTTGGACTTTTATAGAAAAATTATTAATAATGCTAATAAATATCTAAAATATAATGGCTATTTGTGCTTAGAAATTGGATTCGACCAAAAAATAGATGTTATTGAACTTATAGAAAACACAGAAAAATTTGAAGGTACATATTCAAAAAAAGATTTATATGACAATGATAGAATTATAGTTACACAGCTAAAATAAATGGTAGAGTGGGGGGGATAAAATGTCATTTTCATCAGATTTAAAAGAAGAACTTAGTAAAATAAATAATTTAAATAAAAAAGAGGAAGTTAAATATGAATTAATTGGATACTTGATTTCTAAAAATGCAACAATTGTTAAAAACAATGTTAGATATGCAACAGAAAGCGAATATAATATTAATCGTTTTTCAAAATTATTGAGAAATTTAGATATTGATAATAATATAGAATTTGATGGAAAATCATTTATTATTACTTTTAAAATCAAAAATCTAATTGAGGACATGAGTGTTGTAGATAGTCACTTAGAAATAAAAAAAGTTGTTGATAATAAACAAAATGCGGAAAAAAAAGCAATTGTAAGAGGTGCTTTTTTAGGAGCAGGGTCAATAAATAATCCTATAAAAACATATCATTTAGAAATAAACTTATCATCAAAAAATAATATGGAATTTTTATATGAAATATTAAAACAGTGTAATATAAATTGCAAAAAGCTAGAAAATAATAATTCGATATATTTAAAAGATGGAGAAGAGATATCACTAATTATTGCTTTATTGGGTGCCAATAGCAGTGTTTTGAAATTTGAAGATATACGTGTTCAAAAAGAAATGAGTGGTAAAGTAAATAGAATTGTAAATTGTCAAACTGCCAATTTAAATAGGACATTAAATGCTTCAGTTGAACAAATTGATGCTATTAGAAAATTGCAACAATCAAATAAATTTAATAAATTAGAGGATAATTTAAAAGAAATTGCTCTACTTAGACTAGAGTATCCAGATATATCTTTGGTGGAGTTAGGACAAAAGTTAAATGTTCCACTTGGAAAATCTGGCGTTAATTATAGATTGAAAAGGATAATAAAAATGGCAGAGGAACTTTAAAAATAAAATGAAAAGGAAGTTTAAGATGGAATTAGGAATATATGTGCATATACCTTTTTGTGTTAAAAAATGCGATTATTGTGATTTTATATCATATTCGAATTGTTTTGATATGCAAACAAAATATGTTCAAAAATTATTAGAAGAAATAGAAGAAAACAAAGAACTATTAAAAAATAATTTTATAAGTACTATTTATATTGGAGGAGGGACTCCGTCAGCAATAAAGCCGGAACTTATAAAAAAGATTTTGGATAAAATTTGTGAAGTCGCAGGAATTCAAAAAAAAGATGAAATGTATATAAATGTAGATAACTTAGAAAATGAAAAAACAGATAAAATATGTAAAAAAACAAAAGTTGAAATTACAATAGAAGTAAATCCAGGAACTACAACAAAAAATAATTTACAAATGTATAGAAAATATGGAATAAATAGATTGAGTATAGGACTTCAGAGTACAGATGATACTGTTTTAAAAAGAATAGGCAGAATTCATAATTATGCTCAATTTTTAGAAACATATGAATGGGCAAAAGAGGCAAGATTTGAAAATATAAATGTAGATTTAATGATTGGCCTTCCTGGACAAGATATTAAAACTTTAAAAAGCAATTTGGAAAATGTGGTCAATTTGAAACCAACACCGAAGCATATATCTGTGTACTCTTTGATAGTAGAAGAAGGTACCAAAATAGAACAAAAAATTGATGCTGGGGAATTAAGTTTACCAGATGATGAAGAGGAAAGAAGACAGTACCATTATATGAAGAATTTCCTAGAATTGAACGGCTATAAACACTATGAAATATCAAACTTTGCAAAGCCAGGATTTGAATCAAAACACAATATGAATTGTTGGAAACAAAAGCAATATATAGGATTTGGAGTTGCAGCACATTCATATATAAATGGTGTTAGGTATGCAAATACTTCTAATTTGGAAGAATATTTGAATGTTAATGATAATGAAAGTGATTTAAAAGACGGAAAAAACTTTAACACTATAAAAATTATTGAAGAAACTCAAAATAAATTAGATATGGAAAAGGAATATATGATGCTAGGCTTAAGAACATTGGATGGTATTAGTATATCTGAATTTGAGCAAAAATTTGGAGAAAATCCAATTTATTTGTTTAGAAACCAGTTGCAGAAATTGGTTGAAAAAGATTTACTTGAGGTTGATTTGGATGATATAAAGTTAACTACCAAAGGGTTAGATTTTGCCAATTTGGTTTGGGAAGAATTTGTATAGAGAGTTGTCAAAGGGGACGGGGGATTTTGACAACTAAAATATAAAAATAAAAGTTGTCAAAAAACCCCGTCCCTTTTGACAAGAAGAAAGGGAAAAAATGAAAAATATAAAAGATTATGATTTGGAAGATTTAAAAAAAGAGCTAGTAGAAATAGGAGAGAAACCATTTAGAGCAGAACAGATATTTAAATGGCTATATCAAGAAAAAGTAAAAGAATTTGATGAAATGACGAATTTATCTTTGGTGCTAAGAGAAAAATTAAAAGAAAATTATACGATTTGTAATTATAAAATATTAAGAAAGCAAGAGTCAAAAGACGGAACAATTAAATATTTATTTGATGTACTAGATGGCAATGCAATAGAAACAGTATTAATGAGTTATCATCATGGATATAGTATATGTGTTTCATCACAAATTGGATGTAAAATGGGATGTAAGTTTTGTGCATCAACAGGAATTAATTTTGTAAGGAGTTTAACATCTGGTGAAATTGTTGAACAAATTTTGGCAGTAGAACAAGATACAGGTGTTAGAATTTCTAATGTTGTGTTTATGGGGATAGGTGAGCCGCTAAATAACTATACAAATGTTGTAAATGCAATTAGAATTATAAATAATCAAAAAGGATTAAATATTGGTGCACGTCATATAAGTGTTTCTACAAGTGGTTTAGTCCCTGGTATTTATAGATTAGCAAATGAAAATATTCAATGTACTTTGTCTATTTCACTTCATGCGACAAATAATGAAAAAAGAAGTAGTATGATGCCTGTAAATAATGCTTTCCCAATTGAAGAGTTGATGCAAGCATGCAAAGATTATATTGCAAAGACTAACAGAAGAATTTCTTTTGAGTATGCATTGGCAAAAGATAATAATGATAATCTTGAGGATGCCAAGGAATTGGTTAAATTGTTGCATGGTATGTTATGCCACGTTAATTTGATTCCTATTAATAAAATCGAAAATGGTGCTTATTCTAAGTCTTCTAATGAAAATATTATGAGATTTAGAGATTATTTGAATGACCATGGTATTGTTGCTACTATTAGACGAGAACTTGGATCTGATATTGATGCTGCATGTGGACAGTTAAGAAGGAAAAATTTGAAGGAAAATTAAGTTCGGAAATAGGAGACGGGTTTCTAATCTTGAAATTTTTAAATATATAAAAATGGAATTGAAGACTGCCTCCAATTCCAAAATTTTTCTATAGTGAAGAGATTATCTCCAATTCCCGATTTTTTTATAGTATAATACAAATCAGTCCTCCTGAGCCTTCATTAACAATACGTTCCAAAGTTTCTTGAAGTTTCATTTGAGCATCTTCTGGCATTTTAGAAAGTTTAGTTTGTAAGCCTTCATTAACAAGTTCGTGTAAACTCTTGCCAAAAATATTTGATTCCCAAATTTGTTTAGGATCGTTTTCAAAACCAGAAAGTAAATAATTTACTAATTCTTCAGATTGTTTTTCAGATCCTACAATAGGTGAAACTTCAGTAGTTACATTTGTTTTTATCATATGGATACTAGGAGCGGTTGCTTTTAATTTAACGCCAAATCTAGAGCCCTGTTTAACCATTTCTGGTTCCGCTAAAACTAAATCGTCAATTGAAGGTGTAACAATTCCATAACCTTTTGCGTTGACTTCTTCCAAGGCATATGCGATTTTATCATATTTTTTCTTGGCAGAAGAAAGGTCTGTAATAATTCCAAATAGATCACCTTCATTTTCAACATTGACACCAGTAATTTCTGATAAAACTTTATAAAATAAATCTTCTTTTACATCAATTTGAATTTTGACATTTCCAGAGCCAAGTTCAATATTAGTAATTGTAGTTCTAGAAATTATTTCTGTTTGACTTATTTTTTGAGTGCAACTTGAAATATCTTTTAGAACATTTACATCATTAAATGCATCTTTAATTTCATTAAATAGTTGAGTTTTTATAGGATGATTAAAGTTTAACCCATCGACCCAACGTGGTAATTTTATAGCGATTTTTTGTGCAGGAAATTCGTATAAAATTTTAGAGAACATTGTGTTTATGTCGTTTATACTTAAGTTTGCACAGTTTATTGGCATTACACTTGTATTATATTTGTCAGTTAATTTTTGAGCTAATTCTTGAGTATAGTCAGATGATGGCGTTTCGGAGTTAAGTAAAATTATGAATGGTTTATTTAAAGCCTTTAATTCAGAAACTACACGCTCTTCAGCCTTTATATAATCTTCTCTTGGTATATCGGTAACAGTTCCATCGGTTGTAACTAAAATGCCAATTGTTGAATGTTCTTCAATTACTTTTTTAGTGCCAATTTCAGCAGCTGTTTCAAATGGAATTTCTTCATCAGACCAAGGAGTTTTAACCATTCTAGGCATGTCGTCTTCTAGATAACCAATAGCATTATCTACTAAATATCCAACACAATCGACCAAACGAGTTTTGAATTTTAAATTATCATCTAATGTAATTTCAATAGCCTCATTTGGAACAAATTTAGGCTCAGTTGTCATTATAGTTCTGCCACCGGCACTTTGAGGCAATTCATCTTTTGCTCTTTCTTTTTTGTATTCATTATCAATATTTGGAATTACAAGTAAATCCATAAAATTTTTAATAAATGTAGATTTACCAGTACGAACAGGACCTACAACTCCAACATAAATGTCTCCATCAGTTCTTTTTGCTATGTCCTGATATAAATTTGAACTTTCCATCTATATACCTCCCTTTAAAATTTACAATGTTAATTCAATTTAAATGTTTGTACCACATAACTTTAATTAATGTATATTGTGAATTTTAAAAGGATATGACAAGTTTTGAAAAAAAGTTTGCAAAAATCAATAGCTTGTGATAAAATGACAAAAGTAATTGCAATAGTAATTGAAATTAACAAAATAATTGAAATAGAATAAAATATACTAAAAAAGTAACTTGAGTATCGAAAGATAATCAAGAAAAGGAGAAGACTATGGATAAAAATGAAGAAATAATAAAAACATTAAAAGAATATAATCAAGAACATATTATAAATTTATTAAATAGATTAGATGATAAACAAAAGGAAGATTTAATTGAACAACTAAAAACTATAGATTTTCATCAAATTTCAGAATTATATGAAAATACAAAAAAAGAAATAGAATTCAAAGAAAATAAAATTGAGTCAATACCATATTTAGATAAAGAAAAACTAACAAAAAATGAAAAAGACACATTTGATAGTTTAGGAGAAAAAGAAATTGTTAGTGGACATTATGCAGTTGTTACAATGGCTGGAGGTCAAGGAACAAGGCTTGGACATACAGGACCTAAAGGAACATTTAAATTAGATGTTTATGGTAAAGGAAAATATCTATTTGAAATTTTAGCAGAAAACTTAAAAGAAGCAAATAAAAAGTATAATACAATTATACCATGGTACATAATGACAAGTAGAGAAAATAATAATCAAACTTTAGAATTTTTAGAAAAAAATAATTATTTTGGATATGATAAAAAAAGTGTAATGCTATTTGAACAAGGTGAGTTACCTTTAGTTGATACAGAAGGAAAGATGCTGATTGGAAAAGATATGAGAGTAAAAGAAGCATCAGATGGAAATGGTGGACTATTTGCTTCACTTAGAAGAACTGGTATGCTTTCAGATATGAAAGAAAGAGGTATAAAATGGGTATTTATTGGAAGTATAGACAATGCTCTTTTAAAAATGGCAGATGTTACATTGCTTGGAATGGCTATTGAAAAAAATGCACAAATTGCTTCAAAGTCTGTTGCTAAGGCTAATCCACATGAAAAGGTTGGAGTATTTTGCAAAATGAATGGTCATCCAAAAGTTATAGAATATTCAGAATTACCAGAGAAAATGGCTGAAGAAGTTGATAATAATGGAGAATTGAAATTTGGGGAATCTCATATTATGTGCAATTTGTTTACAATTGATGCTATTGAAAAAATAAGTAAGGAGCCATTAATTTATCATTGTGCTTTTAAAAAGAATTCTTATATTGATGAAAATGGTAAAGAGGTTATTCCTACAGAGCCAAATTCTTATAAGTTTGAGGCTTTCATTTTTGATAGTTTTGAGTTATTTGATAATATTGCAATTCTTAGAGGAAAAAGGGAAGATGATTTTGCTCCTGTTAAAAATAAGGAGGGAGTAGATAGTCCAAAAACTGCTAAGGAATTGTATGAGAAATATTGGGAGAGAAATTAAAAGATAAAAAAGCAATCAAAATTTTTATTGATTGCTTTTTTAAAATTTACATACTTTGGTTTCCAGGCAAGAAATAATCAATAACACCATAAATCAAAGCACCAATTATAGCGGCAATCCATGAAATAGAGTAACCAGCTACAAAAAATTGAGTAACATATAAAGTAATTGCAGCTAATGCAAAACCGACGAAGCCTTTACCAAATGGGCTTGCATGTAAGCCTGTAAATTTTGTAACTAAGTAATCTATTACTGTTAAAACAACAGCAGCTATAATTAAAGTCCAAATATTATTAATTGAAAAACCAGGTGTAAAAAATGCAGTAATACCTAGAACAACAGCAGCGGCAATTAATCTACCAATTATTTGCCAAACTGTGGAAGTACCATTTTCACTTCTTGTTTGTGAATTTGACATATAGAAGACCTCCTTAAATTTTTAATTTATGCAAATTAGATTTGCAATTTCAAGGCTCTAATTTTATTATTCACTAAATTTTAAATAATATTCAAAAATATAAGTATAAAAAAGTTAATTTTTGTAAAAAATAAAATAAAAAAGTTTTACAGTTCATAATTTATATAACATTTGATAATATATTGTTTTTTATACCTTGGTGTCGCAATCTTCAATTTAAAAAAAATAAAGGAAGATTGCTCCAAATCGCACTCACTAATGTTCGTTTGGTCGCTTACGCGGTATTACAAAACAATATATTATCAAATGTTATATAAGCTGTGAGTTGTAACAAAAAAGTGTTTGAGGTGGGTAAATGTTAATTACTTTTTTTAGAGCAATAATATTATACATATTTGTATTAATTGTAATGAGACTAATGGGAAAGAGGGAAATAGGTCAATTGCAACCATTTGAACTTGCTATTTCTATAATGATAGCAGACTTAGCAACAATTCCAATGAGTGATACGGGTGTGCCAATTTTTAATGGCTTAATTCCAATTTTAGGACTTTTAGTTATGCATTTGTGTATATCAGTTTTAAATTTGAAAAGCATAAAAGCAAGAGAAATAATTTGTGGAAAGCCTACAATTTTAATATATAGAGGAAAAATTGATGAAAAAGCTTTAAAAAAAGAAAGATTTACAGTTAATGAATTAGAAGAAAGGCTAAGGGGAAATAACATTGTGAATTTGGGCGATGTGGAATATGCAATATTGGAAACAAGTGGACAGGTTACAGTAATTCAAAAACCTGAGAAAAGAACAACTATCCCAGAAGATTTTAATATAGTTCCTGAATATGAGGGAATTCCATATGATTTAGTAGTTGATGGAAAAGTAATGAATAAAAACTTACAGTTGATTGGTAAAAATTATAATTGGCTAAAAAAACAGACAGAAAAATTTAATATGCAACCAGAAGAAGCTTTAGTTGTTACTTATGATGGCAAAGGGCAAATATTTTGCCAAAAAAAAGAAAAAAAGAGTTAATAGAGCATATGTGTAGGGTAAACAAAAATTTGAGTAAAAGGAGATAAGTAAATGGCCAAGGAATTAGTTATTTCTGTAATTATTGTTGTATTAATAATTGCAGGGGATATTTTTACTACAAAATATACAAATATATCAATTGAAACAACAACACAGAGTTTATCTGAAATTAGAAAAGAAATGGAAAAAGAAAATGAAGAGGACATAGATGCTGATAAATTAAAAGAACAAATTAGAAACATTAGAGATGACTGGAATGAGAGGCATAAGAAACTTGCTATTTATATCGAACATGATGAGTTAGAAAAGATTGAGACTAATTTGGCTGGACTTAATGGGTATTTGAATAAGGAGGAATATGGTGATTCAATGGCACAGCTTGATATGAGTGTGTATGTGTTGGAACATATTAAAAATAAAACTACATTGAGTTTAATAAATATTTTTTAAGAAAAAGTCAGTTTATAAAAAAACAAACTGACTTTTTCAAATTTATTTATTTTCATCTATTTTTGCATATTTTTTTAATTTTTCATAAGCCAAATAATTAACAGTGCCAGCAGGAAAATGTCCATCTTTATCTTTTTTACCAGCAGGAACACCAGTCAAAACTTCAATACCTTCTTCAATTGTAGAAACTGCATAAACATGGAACAAACCATCTTTAACAGCAGAAACAATTTCATCAGAAAGTTGTAAATTATCTACATTTTGAACTGGAATCATAACACCATGTTCACCAGTTAAACCACGCATTTTGCAAATTTGGAAATAACCTTCAATTTTTTCGTTAACTCCACCAATAGGTTGTATCTGACCTTTTTGATTAACAGAACCAGTAACGGCAATGGATTGATTTATAGGTATGCCAGAAAGACTAGAAAGTAAAGCATACAGTTCAGTACTAGAGGCACTATCACCATCAACACCATTATATAATTGTTCAAAACAAATACTTGCAGTTAAACACAAAGGAATATCTTGAGCAAACATCTCTCCTAAATATCCAGATAAAATTAGAACACCTTTAGAATGTGTAGAGCCAGAAAGTTCAACTTCTCTTTCTATATTTACAATTCCATTTTTTCCAGTATAAGTATTAACTGTTATTTTAGCAGGTTTTCCAAAAGAATAATCTCCAATTGTTAAAATTGTTAAACCATTTATAGTACCAACTTCAAAGCCACTTGTATCAATTAATAGAGAATGGTCTTTTATCATTTCCATGTACTTAGAATCAAATTTTTTAACTCTTTCAATTCTTTCTGCTAAAGCTTTATCTATAAATTCACTAGTTACAATTTTGGCTTTTGACATTTTAGCCCAAGTTGCAGCTTCTCCAGCAACTTTAATTAAATCATCAAATCTAGTAGAAAGCTTTTTGTGACTTCCAGCAAGTTTTGAAGCATATTCAATTAATTTTGCCATAGCACTTTTATCTAAATGAGGTAAATGTTCAACTTCACAGAAGCCATGAATTATTTGGGCTAACTTGTTTGCATTTTCATTGTTGAAAGGTGCATCATCTTCAAATTCAACTTTTATTTTAAATAATTTTCTAAAATCTGAATCCATAGCCAAAAGTGTTTGGTAAATAGAGCTACTACCAATCAAAATAACTTTTACATCTAATGGGATTGGCTCAGGCTTTAAAGAAACCATAACCATTGACGCACGTTGGTCTGTTGTGTTTTCTATACTTATTTCTTTAACTCTTAAAGCCTTTTTTAGAGATTCATAGCAGAAGCTGTTTTGTAATAAATCTTTTGCTTGAAAAATGATGTATCCACCATTTGCCTCTTGTAAAAGACCAGGCTTTAGCATTGTATGGTCTGTTTTTAATGAGCCATAGTAATTTTCGTATTCAAGAGAGCCGAAAATATTATGATAAGAGTAGTTTGAATCCATTATAACAGGTGAACCTTCTGTGTTAGAGTTGTCAACAAATAAATTAACCCTATAATTTAATGATGGGTCTGGCTTTCTTTGAGCAGGACTCAATTGTTGTTGTTTTTCTTTTTCCTTATCTTCATCAACAAAATAAGAAACATTTTTTAAAACATCTTGTTTAACATCATTTAAGAACTTTGTGATTTTTTTATTTCTCTTAAATTGTGATTTTAAGTAATTAATGTGGACATTAATTGTAAGTAAGGCAATATTTGATTGCCATTCAGAAATTTTTTTATCAGATTGTCTTTCTATAATTTTAATTTGTTCAATTGCATCCATAATCTGAGCTTGAACAATTGAAGATTTTTCTTCGTATACTTGTTTTATGTCATTATCTAATTTATCGAATTCTTCTTCATCAATAACTTTTCCATCAACAATAGGCATCATATAAATACCATTTTGTGAAGATTTGACTTGAAAGTTATGTTTAGATGCATCTGTGTTTAATTTATCTAATATGTTAGAACGTTTTTCTTCAAATTCTTGTTTAAGTAGTGCTTTTTCTTTTTCAAAATCGTCTGCTTTAAATGTTTTTTTGATATCTTTTTTTACTTCTAAAATGAAACCATCCATTGCATTTTTGAATTCTTTACCTTGGCCTGCAGGAAGTGAAACTGCAATTGGTTCATTTGGGTTATCAAAATTGTAGATATAGCACCAGTCATTAGGAGTTTTTTGTTTTTTAGATATTTTGTTTAAATAATTTTTGGTGTACATTGTTTTTCCAACGCCACTTGGTCCTTCAATGTATAGGTTGTAACCTTTTACATCAACTTGTAAGCCAAATTCAAGTGCTTTAATACCGCGCTCCTGACCGATTCCTGTTGTGATGTCTTCTAATTCTTGTGTTGTTTTAAAATTGAATATGTTTTCATCACATGTCATTTTTAAATCTTTAAAGTTTAATTCATTTTTATTTTTCATTAGTTTTCCTCCATTTTTTTTCTTTTATATACTATAGTTATTTTATATTAGTTGTTGCAATTTGTAAAGAGATGCGAAGAAAAAATTATATATTTTAGTTATTGAATGTTACAGTTCACAGTCCATAAAATTATTGTTTGTGTGGCACCCCTTCCCCTTGGGTAATTGTATATATTTGAGATTTCGTCCTGTTCATTACGTTCAAAAAGAAAATCTAACATAAAAAACTGGAGC
>CAKPAB010000030.1 GCA_934132805.1 uncultured Clostridia bacterium
TTTTGCCTCTTTTGCCTTTTCAAATATTCCTGTATTTGTTAATGTTGATATTGATATTCCAGCTAATATCAATAAAATAATGATGGTTATTACTAACGCAATCAATGTTATTCCTTTTGTTTTTTTCATTTACTAAACCCCCTAATAATTAATATCTTGTCAATTATTTTGACAAAAATTTTATTTTAAAATTCTCCAAAATAAAAATTTCTATATTATTAGTCTGTTTAGTTCTATTATTTTATTTTTTCTGCTCCCTAAAGTGTAGCTCTCTCTCTCTCTCTCTCTCTACAGCTGCAGGAGTTTCAGAATATATTTTATTCATTTGTGCACCTCTCCTTTTCTTATATCTAGAGTATACCACACTTAAAACATACAATTCAACTATTTTTAGCATTGTAACATAAATATAAAAATGTAGAAATATTTTTGTAATATTTCTACATTTTTATTATATCCAAAGATAAAAGAAGTATAGAAGCAAAAAAATTGTGACTTTTCAGCCACAATTTTTATTTAGCGAACTCAACTGTTCTTGTCTCTCTAATAACATTAACTTTAATTTGTCCTGGATAATCCATTTCATTTTCAACCTTTTTAGCAACATCTCTTGCCAAAATTGTCATTTGATCATCATTAATTTTATCAGGTTTAACAATAATTCTAACTTCACGACCAGCTTGAATAGCAAATGATTTTTCAACTCCATCAAATGAATCTGCAATTTCTTCAAGATTTTGTAATCTCTTAATATATGCTTCTAGTGTTTCTCTTCTAGCTCCTGGTCTTGATGCACTTATTGCATCTGCAGCTTGAATTAATACTGCTTCTAATGTTTTTGGCTCTACATCTTCATGATGTGCTTCTACTGCATTTATCACTAATGGGTTTTCTTTATATTTTTTAAGAATTTCAACACCTATTTCTACGTGTGTTCCTTCCATATCGTGGTCTAATGCTTTACCAATATCATGCAATAATCCTGCTCTTCTTGCTAATTTTGCATCTAAGCCTAATTCTTCTGCCATTATTCTTGCTAAGTTTGAAACTTCTATTGAGTGGTTTAATACATTTTGTCCATAGCTTGTCCTGTATTTTAATTTACCAATTAATTTTACTATGTCTGGATGTAAGCCTATTACTCCAGTTTCCAAAATTGCTCTTTCTCCCTCTTCTTTTATTGTTTCTTCTAGCTCTTGTTTTGCTTTTTCTACTACTTCTTCAATTTTTGCTGGATGTATTCTTCCATCCTCTATCAATTTTTCTAGAGCAATTTTTGCCACTTCTCTTCTTAATGGGTCAAAACCTGATAGAACTACTGCTTCTGGTGTATCATCTATTATTAGGTCTACTCCTGTTAATGTTTCTAAGGCTTTTATATTTCTACCTTCTCTACCAATTATTCTTCCTTTCATTTCGTCACTTGGAAGTGCTACAATTGATACTGTAGTTTCTTGTGAGTGGTCTGCTGCGCATTTTTGAACTGCGTATGTTAACAATTCCTTAGCGTTTTTCTTTGCATCATCTTTTGCCTTTTGATTTGCTTCTCTTATTATTGCTGCTTTCTCTGCAGTAACGTCTTTTTCAACTTCTTTTAGAAGTATATTTTGTGCTTCTTCTTTTGATAATGCTGCTATTTTTTGAAGTTCTTTTAGTTCTTGTTTGTGCAATTCGTCTATTTTTTGTTTTTCAGTTTCTAGTTCTTTTTCTTTTTTATTTAAACTTTCTTCTTTCTTTTCATAGTTTTCTGCACGTCTTTCTAAATTTTCTTCTTTTTGAATAATTCTTGTTTCTTGCTTTTGTACTTCGCTCCTTCTTTCTTTAATCTCTTGATCTAATTCTTTTCTACTGTTTACAATCTCTTCTTTAGCTTCAATAATTTTAGCTTTTTTGATGTTTTCTGCTTCTATTTTTGCCATATTTACAATTTTTTTAGATTCTTCTTCAGCACTGTGTATTTTAGATTCTGCAATTTTTTTTCTGTAAGCAATTCCTATGATTACTCCTATTGCAAGTGAGATTAAGATAGCGGCGATTATGATTCCTATGTTCATGAATCTACACCTCTTTCTTATTAAATTTTCAATGTTCGAATCAAATATATATATGTTATTTTCTAATATATTTTTTTCTTACCTCTTCTATTTTACCGTTATTATTGTAAACTGTCAAGTGATTTTTAAGAATTTGGCATAGATTTTACTCTAATCGTTGCAATTAACCGCTTATAAAAAATTTTTTCTTTTTAGCGTCTAACCTTTATATTACTTTAATTCTTTCATTGCTTGTTCATATTGTTCTGTATTTGGTGCTTTTCCGTGCCATTCTGCCTTGTTTTCCATAAATGATACTCCTTTACCTTTTATAGTTTTAGCAATTATACAAACAGGCTTATTTTTTATATTTTTAGCAACATCAAAAGCGTCAATAATTTCTTGTATATTATGTCCATCAATATTTATAACTTGAAACCCAAAACTTTTAAACTTTTCATCAATAGGATATGAACTCATAACCTCTTCAATAGTTCCATCTATTTGCAAATTATTGTTATCAACAATTACACACAAATTGTCTAACTTATATTTACTAGAAGCCATAGCAGCTTCCCAAACTTGACCTTCTTCTATTTCTCCGTCTCCCATTATACAATACACTCTGTAGTTTTTATTGTCTAATTTGCCTGCAATTGCCATTCCATTTGCAGCTGATAGTCCTTGTCCTAATGAGCCTGTTGTCATGTCTACTCCAGGTATTTTCTTCATATCTGGATGTCCTTGTAATCTGCCTTCTATTTTTCTTAATGTTTGTAATTCTGATGTTTCAAAAAAACCTCTTTGTGCTAATGCTGAATATAGTGCAGGTGCACAATGTCCTTTTGATAATACTAATCTATCTCTGTTTTCGTCTTTTGGGTTTTGTATGTCTATATTCATTTCGTAAAAATATAAAACTGTTATTATGTCTGCAATTGATAGTGAACCCCCTGGGTGTCCTGATTGTGCTGAGTATACTGCTTCTATAATTCCTTTTCTTATATTTTTTGCAATTTCACTTAATTTGTTTATGTCATTTGTTTTCTCCATATTCTTCCTTCTTTCCAAAAAGGACTTGTTTTTTTATTTTTCACAAGTCCATTTTAAAATTTATATTTTTAATTTTCGAAAATTTCTTTAAATTCTTGTTCATTAATCTTTTCTTTAGCAAGTAGTGTTTGTGCAATAATGTCTAATTTGTCCCTGTGTTCAATTAATAGTTTTTGTGCATTATTGTATGCTTCATCTATTAAGCTTTTAACTTCTGCACCAATTTTGTCTCCAATATTTTCACCAAATACGAACATATCGTTTTGCTCTTTTCCTTGGAAGTCAATTGGTCCTAGATTGTCGCTCATTCCGTATTTTGTTACCATTTCTCTTGCAATTTTTGTTGCAACTTCTATGTCATTGCTTGCTCCTGTAGAAATATCGTCTAGTACTAGTTTTTCTGCTGCTCTACCGCCTAATAATGCTATTAGTTTTTCTTTCATTTCTGTTTTTGATATATAATATTTGTCTTCATCAGATTTATACATTGTATATCCACCAGCAACTCCTCTTGGTATAATAGATACTTCTTTTACGTCTGTTTGTGTTGGCAAGTATTTGCTTACAACTGCATGTCCAGCTTCGTGATATGCTGTTAATTTTTTGTCTTTTTCTGAATATACTCTAGTTTTCTTTTCTAATCCTACTGTTACCTTTTTAACCGCTTCTTCTATATCTATTTTTTCTATTTCATCATGTTTATTGATTGTTGCTATAATTGCTGCTTCATTTAAAATATTTGCAAGCTCTGCTCCTGTAAATCCTGCTGTGTCTTCTGCTATGCTTTCTAAATTTACATCTTCTGATAACATTTTATCTTCAGCATGTATTTTTAAAATTTCTAATCTTCCTTTTAAGTCAGGTACTGGAATTGTTATTTGTCTGTCAAATCTTCCTGGTCTTAATAATGCCTTGTCTAACATTTCTGGTCTGTTTGTTGCAGCTAGTACTATTATTGTTTCTTCTGAACTAAAACCATCCATTTCTACTAATAATTGGTTTAGTGTTTGGTTATTTTCTGTTTCTGCTCCACTGTTTGATGTTCTTCTGGCTCCTATTGCATCTATTTCGTCTATAAATACTATACATGGTGATAATTTTCTTGCTTTGTCAAATAGTTTTCTTACTCTTGATGCTCCAAGTCCTGCAAACATTTCGATAAATTCTGAACCACTCATTGATATAAATGGTACATCTGCTTCTCCTGCAATTGCTTTTGCTATTAATGTTTTACCTGTTCCTGGTTTTCCATATAATAGCACTCCTTTTGGTATTTTTGCTCCCATTTTTGTGAATTTTTCTGGTTTCTTTAAAAAGTCTACTATTTCTATTAGCTCTTCTTTTTCTTCATCTAGTCCTGCAACATCTTTAAATTTTATTTTTGTTTTTCTTTCTGTGTCATCATATATTTGACCTTTTTCTCCAAGTCCTTGCATTTTAAATATCATTACAAATAATGCAATCATTATTATTGTAGGCAATAGACTTAGTAGTGTTGCTGATATTTGTGTTATGGCACTTTTTGGTTTTTGTATTAATTCTATTTCATTTCCTTCTGCTACTTTTTGTTGTATCAATTCTATAAATGCTTCTGTGTTTGGTACAACGGATTTCTTTTCTTCATCTACATTTTTTACTTTTACTTTTACTGCTGTACTTCCTACTGTCATTTCTATTTTCTCTATGTTTCCATATGATATTTCTTTTATTAAGTCTGTATATGCTAATGTTTTATCATCTTGATTTTCATTTTTGTTAATGTAGAGAATAGCTAATAGTGACATAATTATTATTAATGCTATTAATATTATTGAGGATATTAATAGTTTTTTGTTATTTTTACTGTTTTTATTTTTGTCCATTTGCATTTTGTTCCTTATTTTGTATTTAGGTTTTTATTGGTTTTACCTATAAACCGCTTTCTTCTTGTCCATCATCTTCTTGCTTTTCTTCTTTTTCTTTTTCTTGTTTTTCAACTTCTACAATCTTTTCTACTTCTCCTTGTTTTTTGTTGAATTCTAATTTTAACATACATATAGCTGCCATAATATATATTGATGCTAATAATGCATATAATACTTCAAAATATGTTATTTTAAATTGGAAAAATGCATTTATAATTATATATATAATATTTAAAAGTATTGGTAATGTTATGGCATATACTCCCATGTTGAATACTGCTACATATCTTATTTTTAATTTTAAAATCATTGTTGCTATATATCCAAATATGCTTATAATAATTATATAGAATAATGTGTTTATTAAGTAAATTATAAATGCATAGATAAATAATGATAAAGTTAGGCTTAAATATATATTCATTATTCCTTTTCCATTTAGATATTCAACTAAATTTTGTTTATTAAATTCTGTTATTCCAACTTGTCCTAACAGTTCATTGTAATTGTATTCTGCTGTTCCATTTTCTTGTAATATAATTTTATTTTTTAATATAATTATTGCATTTTCATTGTTTTTATATTCTTCTATTTTTTGTTCATCTTCTGTATTTGTGTCTATTATGATTTTTCCGAAAATGTCGTTTTCGTCTATTATTGGCTCTTCTGTTTCTACTTGTAATGTCTCATTACTATATGTTAGTTCTGGTATTCTTTCGTTTATATAGCTTGCAATTTCTTTTATTTTTAGGCTTGTTCTATATACTGTTACTAAAGATGATGCTAATCCTATTATTAGAACTAGTATTATTAAATATTTGATTGAGCTTTTTAATCCTTCTGCTGATAGTTCTGGATATTTTTCTATTTTAGTTGTTGAATACCATACTTTTTTAAAAAATCCTTTTTTCACCTTTATTTCCTCCATTTTCTACACCATTGTTAATTTTTTTAACAACTCCAGTCTCTAGGTATTTGGCTATCTATATGCTTAATATTTGCATTAAATATAACTTCATCACCTATTGTTACTTCTTTTCCTGTTACATCAACAGTAACATGATATGTTCCTACTCGTCCTAATATTGGACATTTTTGTTCATTTATTGTTACATATAATTGTTGCTTTTTAAATGCATCTTTTATATCTCTTACTACATATCTAATTTTATCTATTGTTCTAAACATATCTCTACCTGTCTCAAGGTTTACACCGTCCATATATCCGCATGGAATTATTGCAACTTGCATTTCTTTTTTTGTTGTGTATGTGTTTGAATATCCAATGTTAAAGTTTTTTGGAAGTGTTTTTATTTCTGTAATATTTGATTTTAAATATCCTATTTTTTTTAGCCCCATAGAGTTTTTGAATGCTATCCTGCCTGTAAATGCTGAGCCTATTCTTACTGCATTTAAATGCATGTTAGGAAATTTTACAAATGCTGATGTGTTACATACATGTAGCATTCCAGTCTCTATTTCATTCATTTTTAATACTTCTATGCATTTTATAAATCTTTCAAATTGTTCTTTTGTATATTTGTCATCATAATATGCATTAGAAAAGTGTGTGAATGTTCCTTCTATTTTTATGTTTTTTAATGGTTTTATTGTTTTTATTATTTCATCTCTATTATTATAAATAAAACCGTATCTTCCAAATCCTGTATCTATTTTTAGATGTACTTTTATTTTCTTATTTATGGCTTGTCCTATTTTTTCTATTTCTTCTGCAGATTCTTTAGATCCTATTGTTAATATTATATTATTTTCTATTAATGTTTCTATTTCTTTTTTTATAGATGTTGATGAAAGCATTAAAATCTGTGCTTGTTGTTCTGTTATTCCTGATTTTCTTAATTTTAATGCTTCTTCTATTGTTGAAACAGCTAAAAAGTTTATTCCATTGTCTATTAAGAAATTTGAATATTCTACAATTCCTAATCCATATCCGTTTGCTTTTACTACTGCTATTATTTTTACTTTTCTTCCTTTATCGTCTGGTAAGTTTTTTTCAGCATATTCTTTTATTTTGTCTATGTTATATCTTAAATCTTCTTTTTTTATTACTACTGATTTCACTATTTCCTCCCATTGTGCTAAATGCTCCAATTGAGCCTAATTTGTAAGATTTTATTTGTTTAGTTTTCTTTTCATTTGTCTTAGTGTTCTAAATGCTTTTTCTGAAAATTTGTATAATCTGTATTTTACTGGTTTGAATGGTATGTAAATTTCTCCTATGAATTCTGTGAATTTTGCTCCAAATCCTTTTTTAAATCTGTATAAACCATATTGTGGATGGTTTTCGTCTACAACTCCTGATACACCTCTAAAGTCATATATGTCATCATGTCTTGCTATTGCCATTTTTATCATTTCCCATTGTAATAAATAGTTTGGCATTAAATTTCTGTGTTGATTGCTACTTGCTCCATATAAATACCATGTTTTGTTTCCATAAAATATTGGTATTACTCCTGATATTGGTTTTCCATCGTAATATGCCATTAGTAGTTTCATGTGTCCACCTGGTACCATATTGTCATACATTTTTTCAAAATATTCTAGTGGTCTTGTTATAAAACCATCTCTGTTTCCTGTTTCTATCATAATTTTGTGGAAGTCTTTTAAGTCTTCTCTTGTTCCTTCTTTTATTGTAACTCCTTTTCTTCCTGCTAGACGAATATTGTATCTCCATTTTTGATGGAAACCTGCCATTATTTCTTCTTCTGTTTTGTCTTTTATGTCTAGTCTAAATACAAATCTTGGTTGTATTTCGTCTTTAAAGTCTTTTGCATCGTCTTTTATTTTGTATCCTAAGTTTGTTACTATGTCTCTAAATGTTTGGTCTTCTTTTTCTATGTCAGGTTCGATTCTTAGTCCTATTGCATTGTATTTTTTTGCCAGTTGTTTTGCTCCTTCTGTTAGTTGTTCCATTATTGATATATCGTGTATGTCACATACTGGCCCTCTTGATGCGTACATTATATTTCCGAATATTGGCATTTTTCTTATCCATACACATAGTGATCCTATGATGTTTTTGTCTTCATCTTCTGCTAATATTACTTCTGGTTTCCAATTTGGCTTTTTTATTTCTGCCCATTCTAGTGATTGTTGAAAGTTACATCTTTCGTTTTGTTCTAAAAATTTTTTGTATTCTTTTTTCGAGTCTTCGTCTTCTACAAATCTCATTTCTTTGTTTCCTCCTATATTATTTACATTTCAATGGTATTTTACACTATTTTATTATCTTTTACAAGGTATTTTACACAAATTTCACATATATAGCTACAGTTCACAGTCTCTCACATATTTTATAACTTGGTATATATTGTTTTTTATACCTTGGTGTCGCAATCTCTATATTAAAAATACTAGTATGTCGATTGCTCCAATTCGCACTCACATTCGTTCGTTTGGACGCTTACGCGGTATTGCAAAACAATATATACCAAGTTATAAAATATGTGGGTAACTGTGAACTATAACTCTACAACTATATGGAAATTATAATGTCCTATAATTGTTTTTATCTGCTCTATCATCTAATTTTCTATCAAATTCTTTGTTTTTGTAAAACCAATCTGTTTTTTTATCTGATGGGTTTTCTTTTCTATTTTTATCTAATAATAAATCTATTAATATTGCTAATGGTAATATTATTCCTATTATAGAAAATATTAAATCTGTATTTTGAGCAACTGTTAATTGTTCATTTTTCATAATTTCTAGTTTATTTGTTATATCTCCACCAAAATATACTCCATGTATTGCTATATATAAAAGACTTCCTACTAACTTTCTTTTTACTATTAAAATTAGACATACTAATGTTGCAAAAAGTATTGCTATTTCAAATGTTTCGTTTATTGGTGTCATCCCTAAAAAGTCTTTTCCTGTTTGACCTGCTATTGTAATTATAATTCTTATTATCCAAAATACTATCATAAGCATTACTAATAAATATGTTGAAAATTTCTTCATTTTTTTAATTGTATGATTGTTTTATTCATACTCTCCTTCCTTTATTTTTTGTCATTTTGTATATTTTTTGTTGACCTTAAAAAAGGACGGAATGTATCCGCCCTATTCTTTAGATTTAGTCTACAAAATCGAAATCATCTTTGAATTTTTCTTTGAATATTTCAAATACTTTGTTTAATGTATCTTCATCTTCTATACTTACATATGATTCTTCTTCTGAATCTTCGTCGTCATTATCTTCTACTTTTAATATTACTACTTCTCCTTCGTCTTCTTCTCCTTCGTCTGTTACTGGTAATAATACTACATATTCTTCGTCATCTAGTTCTATTAAATCTAAAAATTCAAATTTTACTTCATTTCCTTCTTCGTCATTTAGTATTACTATATTATCTAGGTTTTCTCCTTCATAGTTTTCGTCCATAATTTATTTCTCCTTTCAAATTTATTATCATAATAATATCGTATTTTTGTTTTTTTTGCAACCGTTTTTTGCATTTTTTTAGATTTTTTGTTTATTACTATTGATATATGTTTCTAATATATATACTGCAGATATAGTATCTACAATATTGCGTTTTTTATTCTTATCAATGCCTAAAAAATTCATAGTTTTATGTGCTGCAACAGTTGTTAGTCTTTCGTCTATTGTTTCTATTTTTATTTTGTTATATTTGCATTTTAATTTATGTATAAACTCTTCTGTTTTTTCAGCTCTAACAGTTTTTTCTCCTTTTAAATTATATGGCATTCCTACAACAAATGTATCAATATCATATTTTTCTAATATTTCATCTAGCCTTCTTAAAACTATTTTGTCAGAGTTATTTCTTTGGATTGTTTCTAACCCTTGTGCTGTAATGTTTAAAGGATCTGTTATTGCAATGCCAACTCTTGCATCTCCATAGTCTATTCCTAATTTTCTCATTTTTTATTCCTTCTTATAGTCTTTTATTGAAAATCTAAATATATTTTTTAATCTTCTAAGTCAAGCCCTATATAACTTTTTACCATTTTTTCTAATAGCTCGTCTCTTTCTATTGTTCTTATTTTATTTCTTGCATCATTGTAGCTTGTTATATATGTTGGGTCTCCTGATAATATATATCCTACTATTTGGTTTATAGGATTATATCCTTTTTCTGCTAATGCTTCATATACATCTTTTAGAATTTCTTTTGCTTTTGTGTTTTCTTCTCTTTCTACTTGAAAGCTCATTGTTTTATCAAAATCCATTTTTTCTCATTCCTTTCCTACGGTTAAGATTATCTTTTCTTTACCTTTTATATATTTGTAATGTCACTTTCATTTGCGTCGCAGTTATCTAAATATTCTTCTTGTTTTTTTAGTATTTCTTCAAGTCCTGTTCCTTTATAATATGTTGATAATGTAAAGTTTAGTCTTGGATATGCTTCCATTTCTTCTGTTTCATCTTCTTCATTTTCGCCTTTTTGTTTTAAAATTATTTTTTTGTTTTCGATTTTTTCTTTTAAGTCATTTATAAATTCAGCTACTCCATTTATCTCAACACCTGAAAATGCAATTACAAATTTTGGTCCCATATATCTTACATAAATATATTGTTTTGAAATGTTGTTTTTTATGTATTGACTTGTTTCTTCTATAACTTTATTTCCTAGTTCTCTACAGCATTTATGATTGATTTCTTCTAGGTTTGTTATTTTATACATACATATTGTTGTTGTTGTGTATTGGTCTATTGTTTTTCTTCCTTCTCCGTATAGATATTCTTCTGAATATAAGCCTGAAAACATATCTTTTCTTACTATTGCTTCTAGTGTTTTTTGATGTACTACTGTTTTTAGTACTGATACTATGTTGTCCTTTATTACTTCTAAAACTGTTGTATCTACATTATCAAAGTCATGTGGTGTTCCACTTTCTATTATCCAATATCCTATATACACGTTGTCTATATATAGTGGGAAGAATATTGCTGATTTTGCTCTTCCAAATTCCATTTTTTGATATGGCAATCTTTCTTGGTCATTATTTACTGTTACATATTTAGGAGTGGCTTGTGCTATACTGTCTTTAAACATTTCTTCTTCTTGTAGTGTTTTTAAAGAATCCCAATGTTTTTCGTCTACATTTGATGCTTTTATTTCGTATTCTGCACCGTTAAATACAACTATTGTAGAATATTTAATTTCGTATTTTTCTATTAATATGTCGTTTATTCTTTTTATTTTTTCGTCTACTGAAGTATCTTCACCTATAGTACTCATAAAGTCTTGTACTACTGATAAGTTATTTATTTTTTGGTTAATATTCTTATATGTTTGTATTTTTTTGTGTATATTTAGATTATATGCTATTAAACCTAAAACAGCTATTATTAAAATTATTACTACTACTGTTAGCACTTTTTACCCTCCCTATATGTTTTTAATATCTATTTTTCATTTGATTTAGTGTTGAATTCATACTTGGTGAAAACACACTAGTATTATTTTTTTCTATTGTTGGCGGTACATATGTTGTTTTTGTTGAAATTGATGGATATACCATATTTGCTAAACTGTTTAGTGTTTGCATTATGTTTTTAGGATATCCTTTTGTTGAAACTTCACAGTTTATTATATTTTCTAAGTATCTTGTGTATACTTCTTCATTAAATGGTACTCCTATATATCTGATTGTGTTTTTGTCAAATAGTTCAGTCATAAATGACATTGCTGGGTCATTATAATATGCCATTCCTCCTATTATTGCTCTGTCATTAACCCCTCTTAGTTTTAGTGCTTTATTTAAGACTATTCTTAGTTTGTTTTGGTCTAATATGTTTTTAGATTTTAATTCTCTAAGAAATGCTGTTAATGGCTGTATTGTTAATATGTCAAATGTTTGAACTAAATATATTTCTTGTGTTTTTTCAAAATATTGAAGTGGTGTTTCGAAGTCACAGTCTATTAATACTAATGAATGTTTTTTTAATAATGTTTGAAGTATTGTTCCTGCATTTTCTATTCCTTCTGTTTCTTCTGGCAATGATGTGTATACTGTTAGGTTTTTGTTTACTTGTATTCCATTTGCTATTCCTTGTAATAGATTTGGTATAGAGTTCATTGCTACTTTTCTTAGGTCTTCTTCGTTTTTGGTGTATATATAGTATGAGTTTCTGTTTTGTGTTGTGTCTAATATTGCTGTGTCTATTCCCATTTTTTCAGTTATATCTGCTATATTGTTTACTATAAATGATGTTCCATTTTTGCTTGTTCCTACAAAACATGCTACTTTTTTGTCTGATGTTAATAGATTTGATATGTCTACATTTTCATATGCTATGTTTGTATTTTGTAAGCTTGTATTTTGATTTTCATACATTGTGTTTGCTGTGTTTTCTTCTTTGTTGACATCTTCAAGACCTGGTAAATATGTTTCTTCCTCTTCTTCATCATCTGGGCCTGGTAAGAATGTTTCTTCTTCCTCTTCTTCATTGTTTTCAAGTCCTGGTAAAACTGTTTCTTCTTCATTATTTTCTTCTAGTCCTGGCAAGATTGTTTTTTCTTCTTTTTCATCATCAAAGCCTGGCAACATAACATCGTCTTCTTTTTCTTCTTGTTCTATCCCTGGTAATGTTATATTTTCTTGGTCTTCCATGATTTTGCTTTTTCTTGGTCTTCCTCTTCCTCTTTTTGGTGTTGTCTCATTTTCTTCTGGAAGTGGATTTTTACGTGGTCTGCCTCTTTTTCTTTTTGGTGGCTCTTTTTCTTCTACCACTTCTTCTTTTTGTTTTTTATTATTATCTTCATAGCTATTTAATAATTGGTCAATTCTGTCCATTGTGTCTTCTTCAAACATAGGTCCTTTTTTGCTAATATTTGTAACTGTTTTTTCTGTATTTGTTTTTGCAGCCTCTACTTTTGCTTGTTCTTGTTTTACTGTTTTTTCTATTGGTTTAATTTCATTTTTTACTCTTGCCATTTTTTTATTGCTATTCATATTTACAGATGCTGGTATTACTACTGGTCTTGATAGTATTTTTTCTTTGTTTCCAGAATTTAATAATTTCTCACTTGGTCCATTTTTATTAGTTTGTTTTTCGCCTTGTGCCCTTAAGCTATCTGATACTTTACTGTTAAATGCAATTATTTGTTGATATTTTGGTGATTTTTCTTCTAAAACTGCTCGTACATTTAATGGTAAAAATTTGCTAATTATTCTTAATTGTACATCATTATATTGTGATGCTATAATGTCAAAGCTTTCTACATATTTTTTTTCGTCTTTTCCAAGTCTTTTATAGTGTGATAAAATGTTTTGTATTTCTACTTCGCTTACATCATTTTCGCTTTCTGTTGAGTATTTTACATCTTCTGAATCTACTTTGTAATATGCTTTTGCTTCTTTTTTTGACCTTGGTTTATTTAATAATTCACATACTTTGTCTACACTTCTGTCATTCCCTAGTAATGCATTATATATTCCTATTCCAAATATTTTTACTAATATTTCTTCTGATTTTTCTCTTCTATCTGAACATATTAAAATTATTGGAATATCTTCACCTTTGATTGTTGATGCTTCATCGCTAATACTATCTAATTTGTCAAATATAAATTTATCTATTTGTGAATATTGTGTATTTGAAAATGCTTCTAAGTCCTCACTTATTACTATTCTATCATAGTTCTTGTCTTTTTGTAATTCTTTTAGTATTGCATTGAAGTAATATACATTTTTGTATGAGATTATTTCTTTATAATTTTTCTGATACCTTTTTATTATTGATTCTGATATCTCTTCATTACTTACTGCAAATAAAACTTTCATTAGTTACCCCCTTCCAAATTTTACAAGCATTGCAAATGCTAATGGTAAAACTTGGCATATAATTAATAATGTAACAAATGTTACTATTAAGCCCATTCCTTTTTCTAGTGTGTCTAGTTTTCTTATACCAATTACATATTGATGTATTGCTCCTATTGCTATTCCTAAAAAGCAAAATGGAATACTATATATTCTTACTAAATTTAAAATATATGCTACTAATCCATATGCGTCTGAACCGTATTTTTGTCTATAATCTTCTAATGATTTTGTTTGTGTTTCTTTTATTTCTACTAGTTTACTTTCTGTTGTGTTGTCTATTGCTTTTTCTTCGGCATATACTGTATTTGTAAAAGTGCATATTCCTAAAGCAATTATTAATATTGTGAATATTGCGAATACTTTTTTCATTAATTTTTGCCCCTTTCTTTTTTTCTTAAAAGTACTTATTTTTTTACGTTTTTTATACCTATATATCATACAATATCTTCAAAAAAATATCAAGGAATTTTACAAAAATTTTACATTTTGTTGTATAAATATTGCATTTTGGCAAAAACTACATTTGCCCAATTTTTATCGCTGGCATATTTTGTGTTTACTCCTTTTAATGTTGCCCCGTTATAATATGTTCCTACTGCTTTTTCTCCTCCATAAATGTTTGTTCCTGCAGGATTCAAATAATATTTTACAAATACTCTTGCTAATAAATCTATGCTTTCCGAATAGTCTGTAAAGTTGTATGCCCCATTGTATGGGTTTGAGTCATATGCTCCATAACCAAATAAATTATTTTTTTGTAATGCTATTTTTGATGTTCCCCATGCGCTTTCGTGTATTCCTACTGCTGCAACAAATATTCCATTTATATTATATTGTTTTTCTATGTAGTAAAAATATTCTGCATTGTTTTCAAATATTTTGTTTGTGTCTTTATTGTCTGTTAATACTTTTTTGAATTGTTCTAGTGTTAATCCACTTGGTTTGTTTAATTGCATATTTATGTTTAATGCTGATGACAATTGTTCTTTTGTTTTTGTTTCGTTTTGGCTTTCGCTTATATTTTGATTTTTATATATTGTGCATTCTGCTTTTACCCATCCTGTTATGTTTTGATATGCTATTTTGTACCAATTTTGTGTAATTTCTGTTACTTTTAGTTCGTCGTCTTTTTTTAATGTTGTTATTTTTCTGCTATTTTCTTCTGCTTCTGCTCTAACTGCTAATTCGTCTGATGTTACATATATTGTATCCCCAACTTTTATTTTGTAGTTGCTTGTGTAATTTGCACCGCCTATTTCTATAATTTTGTTGGCTGATGCTTTTGTTATTGTTGCTTCTGTTTGTTCTTCTGATATTTTGTTACCGTTTTTGTCATATGTTGTTTTTATTGTTATTTCTTGTTTTCCTTGCCTTCCTTCTTGTACAACTACTGATATTCCTTTTGGTATTTCTTTGTTTGTTCTATATTGTGTTAAATATTCTAGTATTTCTTCTTTTTTTGTTATTTGTTCTGTTTGTCCATCGTTTGTGTTTAGATTTATTATTTCATTTACGTCTATTGTACTTGCTTGGCTTATTTCTTCTTCTTCTTTTTCTGGGGTTGTTGTTGTTTCTTTTGCATATGTTTTGTTTATTGGTAAGTACATGTTGCAAAACATTATTGTGTATAGTATTGCAAAAAATAAAAATGCTAGAATTATGATTGTTTTTAACGTTATTTTTATTTTATTTTCTTTTGTTTTCATTGTTTTTTCCTTTCGTTTTTCTTTTTTATTTTGAAAATTGTTTTTGCTTTTTTCTACTATTATTTTAATATTTCTGTGTTTTTTTGTCAATGGAAATTTTATTTTTGAATTTTTGTATTTATTTTTAGTTGTTACTGTTCACAGCCAATAAAATTACTGTTTGTGTGGCACCCATTCCCCTTGGGTAATTGGATATATTTGAGATTTCATCCGTTTGATTGGAGTGAAAAATAGAAAATCTTAAATAAAAAACTGAGGAATGCTCACGGGAAAACTGTATATATGT